>JAJRXB010000258.1 GCA_024276515.1 Chloroflexota bacterium | reverse complement strand
GTGACTATTGGGATGCACTGGCAGACGTTCTGTTTCTCGATGATGAGATCAGAGTTGATCTGGTTGATCCCGACACATGCCCGTCGGATATCTGGGACATTGCGGAACGAGAAGGAGTGGACCTCTGACCCTAATTTTGCGCAAAAGTCGGGGGTTTCAATTCTGTTCGGACTTTCACAAACGGGAACTCGTGGTAAGCTTTCCTTGGAATCACTCAACCAAGGAGGGCAGCGATGGCACCACGATTTACCCTGGCTCCGATGGAGTCCACCACAAGCTTCGGTCCCTTGGTCGCCCTGGGCTTCCTTGTGCGTCAACATGACCTATGGGCTCCTATGCGACATCGAGTCCGGTTCGATAGGCCAACTCACTGCGAGAAGCCCGTTGACGCCTTGTACGATATGTGGGTTGGCATCCTGGCCGGTTGTGAAGTTGTCTCCCAGGTGAACACGACCATTCGGGCCGACCCGCTGCTGGCCCGAGCCTGGGGACGGGACCAGTTCCACGAGCAGTCTACCATCGCTCGCGTTTTGGATGCCTGTGGTCCACTGCAGGTCAACCAGATGCGAGAGGCCGCGGAGTCGCTTTTCCACTGGCTGGGTCAAGCCCATCGTCACGACTTTGGCCGGGGCTTGCTGCGAGTGGATATCGATCTGACCGGGCTGCCGGCCAGCAAACGGGCCGAAGGCAGTACCAAAGGCTATTTCAGCGGCCGGCGCAATACCTATGGCCGACAATTGGTGCGTATCGGGGCCACTGACTACCGGGAAGTAGTCGCTTCCCTGCTCTATCCCGGCTCTCAGACCAGTTTGGCGTCCTTGCGGCCGGCGGTGTTGACCTTGGAGCGGGTGCTCTACCTGGACGCCCAGCGGCGTCGGGGCACTTTGCTCCGTATTGACGGCGGGTTTGGCACTGACAACAACCTGGCTTGGGCGCTGAGCCGCGGTTATCAACTGAGCGCCAAAGGCTACTCGGGCAAACGAGCTGCCGCTTACGTACGCCGGGTCAGTCACTGGACCGAGATTCGGCCTGGAGAGCGGTGGGTGGCTCTATCCCCAGTGCAACTCGTCTTTCCGGTGCCCACCCAGACCATCGTCGTGCGTTGGCTGACCCCCAAGTGTCGCCTGGCTCATGCCCTGTACATTACCACCGATCTAACGGCCACCCCCGTTGACGTGGCGAAGACCTACGACACCCGCGGAGCTGGGGAGGTCGAAATCCAGACCGATCATGTGGGCCTTTTGCTGCGTCGCCGACGCAAGCGACGGTTTGTGGCTCAGGAGATGCTGATCCTCCTGAACGATCTGGCTCACAATTGGCTGGCTTGGCTTCATGCTTGGGCATTGAAGGACAGCCCCTTTCGTGGCTTCGGCCCCAAGCGTATCGTGCGGGACCTGCTGACCATTCCCGGCGAGGCCGAGATGGCCAATGATGAACTGGTAGAACTCCGCCTCAAAGCCTCACACCCCTATGCTGGGGCTATGACGAAGGTCTTGGCGCAGTTGTGGAGTGGACAAGTCAGTTGAGTTTGTGACACAATTCACGGAATTGATCCCTGGGTTTTTTGCGCAAAAATAGAGTCTCAGACATATCGCAGGCTGATATCCCGACTACCGCACCGGCACCCACCGCCCCACCTTCTTCCCTATCACGAACCGCGCCACGCCCACCAGCGCCGCCCCGTTGACCGGGCAGAAGGAG
>JAJRXB010000257.1 GCA_024276515.1 Chloroflexota bacterium | reverse complement strand
GAAGTGACTGTCACCTGCGCGCCCCGGCCGTGGGGGCGAGCGCCGGAATGGGGATTCCGGCGCTGCGGGCTACGGGCGCGGTATCGCCGCTCTGCGGAATTCTGTGTTCTGTGACGCTTGACAGAAAGGAGCTTTTGTGGTACATTACGGTACGTATAAGATATATTATCCATACCATAAAGTGCCTGGCACCTGAGTAGTAACAGGAGGGTTTAGATTATGAGCGCTGACCCTGATTCAGATACCACCATCGAAGCCGAGATTCGACGCTTCCTCGACCAGCACGCCGCCCGCTCGCCGCACACGGCGCGCACCTATCGCACCGGGCTGGCCCACTTCGCCAACTACCTGGCCGAGCGCGGCATCGAATTGAGCGACTCCCCTGCCCGGCTCACCCGGGCCGTCGCCCTGGACTTCATCCCCTGGCTGGCCCGGCAGGGCTTCCGTCGGGGCAAGGATGGCCCAGAGCAATCCCTCTCGATGCGCAGCCGCCAACTGTACGTGCGGGCCGTCTCTGGCCTGTACCGGCAACTGGCGCTGGGAGGCACCATCCCCCTCTCCTACAGCGACTACGCCGCCCTCAACACCGAGATGGGCAAAGCCACCAGTTTCAAGCCGACCCCTATCGAAAAGCGTCTCCCCCCCGATGAGGTAATCGAGGCCATCATCCAGGCAGCGCAAACGCCCCCAGATGCCCTGTCCCGCGACGATCTGAACGAGCGCCAGCGCCGCCGGCTCAACCTCATCTGGCTGCGTGACCAGGCCATAGTATTATGTCTACATAGTAGCGGCATGCGCGTCGGCGAGATGGTGAGTCTGCGCCGGGGCGACCTGGTCTATGCCGACCACGGCGCCTGGGTGCGCGGCAAAGGGGATCGTTCGCGTTTCGTCCGCTTCTCTCGGCAGGCGTGGGTCGCGCTGATGGCCTACCTGGACGCCCGCCACGACGAGACCGTGGGCGGAACGCTGGCCGACAAGCCCCTGTTTTGTCGCCACGACCGGGGGGCTGGCGACCATCGTCGCCTGCCCCTCAGCACCCTGTCCGTGGAGCGGACCATCACCCGTCTGGCCCGAGGGGCCGGCGTGCTGGAGCGTTTCAACCTCACCCCCCACTCCTTCCGTCACTACTTCGCCACCCGCTTCTTGCGCCACACCGGCGACCTGGCCCTCACCCAGGACGTGTTGGGTCACGCCGACCCAGGCACCACCCGCGTCTACGCCAAAACCAGCAAAGCCCAACACATCCAGGCCCACGAGAGCCTGTTTGACGAGGAATCGGTCCCGGAATGAGGTGAATAGTTTACGCTACCAGTTTACCGCCGCGATGGCTTTTATGGTATAATGCGCCTATGAACACAGTAAACATCCCCAACCCAGCCCCCAACTCTCTCGACGAGGGGCCTCCCTTGCCCGAATTCCTGCGCCCCCTCTTTTGGGAGGTGGACTTCGACCGCCTGCGCCTCTCGGAGCACGAACAATACATCATCGAGCGGGTGCTGGAATACGGTGACGACCCGGCGATTCGTCGGCTGCAACGCACGTTCAGCCCCAAAACTATCGCCGACGTCGTCCGGCGCAGCCGCAAACTTTCCCGCAACACGGCCACACTGTGGGCACTGATGTTGGACATTCCCAGAGACCAGATTCAATGTTTGTCGAAACCCTACCGAGTGACACCCGACGCCTTTTAGAGCGATTGGGACGATTACCTGCCGTCGCCCCCTTTTATCTGGCCGGCGATAGTGCCGTCGCCCTGCATTTGGGCCACCGCGTCTCGGTAGATCTCGATCTCTTGACCCCCCAGGACGACCTCGATGCCGCGGCCCTGATTCACCAACTCCAGGGCATAGGCCACCTGCTGATCCGGCAGCAAAGTCGAGGCACACTCAATGCCACTTTGGAAGACACCCTCGTCAGCTTCTTCGTTTACCCCTACCCCTTGCTGGAGGCCCCCCAAAGAGTTTGGGACGTCCCTGTTGCGGGGCTGCTGGACCTGGCGTTGATGAAGCTGGCGGCTATCGGCCAGCGGGGGGCCAGAGGCCGAAGTGCGTCGCCTGATGCAAACCCGACTGGGGTAATCGTGTTGCCCCCTCCCCAAAACTAAGGTATAATGCCCTCCAAACCCCACCGGGGTTACTACTGACCTACCCCACAGGGGTTCCTGACCTATGACCGAT
>JAJRXB010000256.1 GCA_024276515.1 Chloroflexota bacterium | reverse complement strand
GGATCCCTTCATGGTCATGGATCCCGATGACAGCAGCACCCTGCTGGCGACGGTAGACCAGATCTATCGGACCACCAACTCCGGCGGACAATGGTCAGCCATCGGCCCCCTCTTGAGCATAGACCCCATCAACGAAGACTTCGCTCGGGTGACGATAGACAGTGTCAACGACCGATACTACGCCGGCACCACGCGCGGGCGCATCTGGACGGTGCTCGCCAGCCAGGCCGGCCCGCTGAGCTGGACCTGCGTCTACACGCATCCTTACCGTCAACTGGTACGCGGTCTCCTGGTAGACCCGGCCGACACGAATTCCCTCTACGCCACCTTCGCCGGCCACGGGGCATGGCGCGTCGTGAAGTTGACGCACAGCGGTGGCTGGCCCGGCACCTGGACGGCCACCGACTTCACTGGCAACCTGCCCACCAACCGCACGCTGTACGGCGGCTATGGCGCTTGGGGCGGCGTCGTACGCGGCCTGCTGAAGGACCCGAGCGCCGATGCGCTCTACGTGGGCACCGATCGCGGCGTCTACCAAGGCCAGCTTGTCAACAACGCCTGGCAATGGTTCCCCGATACCTGCGGGTTGCCCCCCACCTATGTCAGCGACCTGGAGCTGCACACCGCCGGGAACTTCGTGCGCGCCGCCACTTTTGGCCGCAGCGCCTACGAGCGCTCCCTGACGCTGCTCAACCCGACGCCGGATGCCTACGACACGCCCACCCGTAACGACACCCTGGCCACGGCGGCCCCAATTTCGGGCACGTGGGTCACAGGGACGCTGATGCCCGGGCTGACCGTCAACAATCTCACCCTGGATCGCCTCAACGATGTGGATTACTTCACCGTCCAGTTGCCACCGGCCGGCAGCAACGACTGCTTGCCGGCTGGCGACCCCTGCCTGAACTACCCGCAGTGCCAACAGTGTAGTTTCGGCCTCACCGTCCACGCTCCCAATACCCCCGATCCCTTCGAACTGCGGCTCTACAACGCCAATGACAGCGTGTTCAAAGAGTTCACCTCGGCATCCAACCTGAGCTACGGGCTCGAGCGCCCCCGTGACTTCTTCCCCGGCGGCACGATCACCCTCTCGGTGCGCAGCCCCACCGGCTGCCGCAGCCAGTACGATCTCTATTTCTCGTACAACCGCTGGTACTACGAGAAAGACGCCCCCAACATCCTCTTCGATCCCCCCATCATCAAACGGTTGGTGCCGGAACTGGGAAATCTGTTCTGGATGTTCCCGGCCGATCCGGAGATGATCAACCAGGCGTTCGTGGGACAAGCCCCGGATCAACTGCCAGAACAACGGCTGATCTTCCACTGGGATCAGCAGCATGACTTCCTGGCGACCTTCAACATTGAAGGCGGCAGCAATCTGGACGCCACACTCTACGATGCCGAGGGCAATCCCATCGCCAGCGCCAGCGCCGGCCCGGCCGCTGTTTCCGTGGCGGCCGGCCGGGAGCCGGGGCTTTCCGGGGCATCCATCACCAGCAGCAAACAGATCAGCGTGACCAACCTGCCGGCCGGGTGGTACGCGCTGAACGTCGGCAACGGCGACTTTCCCACCTATTTCGAGGTAACGTTCAACGTACTGCGCGTCTACCTGCCGCTTATCCTGCGCGACTACCCGTAGCCAAGAGGCGGCCGGGTAGGGCGGGTTTGTT
>JAJRXB010000255.1 GCA_024276515.1 Chloroflexota bacterium | reverse complement strand
TCATGAGACCGGCCACAGCTCTGCTCTGGCCTGGTCCCCGACCGTGCCAGATGGAGGTAGCGCGGTCTGATCTGCTCTGGCCGGTCTCCGACCTGCCAGAGGGGGATGGCGCGGTCATGAGACCGGCCACAGCTCTGCTCTGGCCGGTCTCCGACCGTGCCAGAGGGGGTGTGACCTGCTCTGGCCGGTCTCCAACCGTGCCAGAGGGGGATGGCGCGGTCAAGAGACCGGCCACAGCGGGGGGGATGTTTGGATCCCCTGAGATTGGCAAATGGTCTCAAACGTGCTGGAAAATCAGCAGCACGCTCATCATCATTACGCCCATCACAACGAGAAAAATGGCGAGTTGAGTTCTATCGGCGCTCATCGGGTGCTCCACTGAGTCAGGTCTGAGACTTCCGAAAGTCCGGGTCGCAATCACTGGTTATAGTTTAGCAAAGGTTCCCTCCGCCGACAATATGCTTTTGGTCCCTGGGACTTCTGGTCTACGAGGGTGTCTGAAAAATGTGGCTCATGTATGAAAAGTGTGCCGACATGTCACCGCGAGCCGGAGGCGAAGCGGTCTCAGCCGTCGGTGAGGGGGGATTGCTCACCTGCACTTGCGTGCGGTGCAAGTGTCGCTTCGCTCGCAATGACATGCACAGATTCTAGACATGAGCCAAAAATGTTAGTAGTGATGACTTTAGTCGTCAAATGACTGAAGTCGTTGCTACGGATCATCGGGGGCGCACACGGCCAGCGACAGGTCGTCGAGCCAGTCGGCGGTGGTGCCGGGCGAAGTTTGGTTGACGACGGTGAAACGGAGCACGACCGTCTGCCCGCGATAGGCGGTCAGATCGAAGGCGCTCTGTTGCCAGGTTCGGGAGTCGCCGACGTCAAGCCAAAGCGTGTCCAGAAGACTGCCCCCGCTGTCGAGCAAGGCCACGTAAGCCCGGTCGTCGTCCGGGTTGCCCGAGGTGGGGTAGCGCCAAAAGCTGAGGGTGATGCGGGCCGCGTCGGCGGGCAGGCCGACCGTCTGCTGGGCAGACGAGTAGAGGTAGCCGTCGTCGTCCGCAGACTCCACACCCAGCCGGATAGCCCGGTCCCCGCTACGGGCGTGAACCAAACTGTAGGCTCCCGGCCAGCCGCCGACGAACTCCCACGCTGTGTTCCCCTCCGCCCCGCCGTTGACCAGCACGTCGTCGCAGGCTTCCTCCGGCCCCTCGCCCCGGGCGAGCAGCGGCAGAAAGAGGCGATGGCTGAGATTGACGACCGTCACCGGCACCTCCAGCGGCTCGCTGGCAGAGCTCAGATCGGCGAACCAGCCAGCGCCGGGGCGATACAGGTCCCAGCGCAGTGTGTAGGTCCCGGTGATGGGCGGCGCGGTGAGTGTGGCCGTCAGCGGGATTGTGTCGGCGAAAGCGACTTCGGCCGAGAGCGAACCGGCGTCCGTCTTCTCCGCCACCAGTGTCCCCTGCCCGTCGAGCCAGCGGTAGCCCAGACGGACGTCGCCGGGCGTCCACGGTGTTTTGCCCGCGTTGCGCAGACTGAGGCTTACGGTGATTGTCTGACCGGGCTGAAGCAGGGCCGGCGTGTCGTGGCCGTCAAAGCGGGCGTCGTCGTCGGGCAGGCGGGACCAGGCGTCGTCGCGCAGCCCGGCCAACTCGCCGTAGAGGGTGTCGCCGGGACAGGAGGTGGCGTTGTACCACTGACCGTCGAGGTACTGACCGTAGTCGCGGTGGCCGGTCAGCCGGAAAAGGGTGAGAGGTGAGTCGTCGTAAACGTTGGTGAAGGTCGTCTCCTGGCGCGGGTCTATTACGCGGCGGCTGGCAGTCCAGGCCGTCAGCCCGGCGATGGCATCCATGGCAGCCGCCGACGGCGTTTGCCCCGGCGAGCAGTCGTTCGGATCATAGCAGCCCAGCAGGGCCACGCCCAAAGCGCCGGTGTTCCAGCGGGCGGTGTGAGCGCCGATGACGTCGTCTCCCCCGTAGCGCCCTTCGTAGACGTTGCCGTATGGGTCCACCAGGTAATTGTAGCCGATGTCGCCCCAGCCCCGGGTGACGGCGTGGTAGTAATAGATGGCCTGCACTTCGGCCACCGGGTTGCCTCCGCCCTCGGTGACGGTGTGGTGCAGCACCATCCGCTGGACGGGGGCATACTCAGGCTCCCAGTCCAGGTAGGCGTGCTCGGCGCCCCAGGCCTCGCGGGAGATGATGGTTGGGCGGCTGAGAGCCGACGGGCGAACCGGCCCAGAGGCAGCCAACGCCTGGGCAGGGGTGGGGGCATCGCCGGCGTCGATCAGCACCACGGTCAGGTCGTACAGGGTGGGAAAGCGGGTGGGAGCCGGGGCGCTCAGGACCACCCGCACCTGGACGAAGCGGGCGCCGTCGAGGACGACGACGTTCTCGCCGTAGGTGCGACCGTCGGGCTGGGTCTCCGGGTTGTGGATGGGATACCAGGGACTCCACGTCACCCGATCCCGGCTGAGACGAACCTCGACGGCGAGACCGCTCCCGTCGGTCGTGCCCGCCGTCCAAAAGAGGGCAGCGGCGGTGAAGGGGAAGGGCGCGCGGTGGACGGGCGAGGTGAAACGGCCGGCGGTGTGACCAAAGGTCAACGTGAGCGCGCCGTCGTCCCCGTCGTTGACGGCGGCCAGGCCCTCCAGGGTCCCGGCGCGCCAGTCGGCGGCGGTGGTGAGGGTCCAACGGGCGGCTCGGAGCGCAGGGGGCGGGGCGGCCTGGGACGGCTCTCCCGTAGCGAGCAGCGCAATCAACGTCAGAACAGCCGAGGCCACGGCCAATACGTGTGTGTGGCGATTCATCGAGCGTCAAGGCGCGTAATTCTTGAAGATGAGAGGGAAGATATATTCGAAGAGATCGGGGACGTAGCTGATGCGGACTTCGGTGTTCTCCGGGCCGACCGTGCCACCGGAGGAGGTGGTCCCGGTGACGACCACCGTGGTGGTGTAACGTCCATACGTGACGGGACGGGTCGCGGTCAGGGTGAAGCCGGCCGACGAGGCCGCCGACACGGTGCCGGAGACCGGGGCCGCGCTGAGCCACGAAGCGGCGGGCGAGATGGTGGTGGTCCAGGTGATGACGCTCGGGCTGGCCGTGGTAATCTGAACGTCTTTCGAGGGCGGGAAGGGGCCGCTGTCGTCGTCGATGAGAAAGCCGGTCTGGTCAGGGGAGGTTTGCAAACTGATGGAGGCCAGCGCGCGCCAGGCGTTGATGCGGCCGTAGCCGAAGTAATCATCCTTGCCTGGGTCCCCCAGGTCGTCGGCGGTGGACTGGATCACGTCGCGCACCTGGTCGTGGGTGAGATCGGGCTTGACCGACCAGACGAGGGCAGCCAGCCCGGCCACGTGGGGGGTGGCCATCGAGGTGCCGCTTTTGTAATCGTAGCCCCCCCCGGCCACGGTGCTATAGATACTGACGCCCGGGGCAGCCACGTCCACGTAGGGGTGGTACTCGGAAAAGGTGGCCCAACTGTCGGTGGAGTCGGTGGCGGCCACGGCCAGGGCGGTGGAGTAGGCCGCCGGGTACATAATGGGGTTCCAAAGATAACTGCATTGGTATCCATCCTGGGCGCAGTTGCCGGCCGCCGCCACGACCAGCACGCCGTTACTGTCGGCGTATTGGACGGCGTTGAGCAGAGTCGCGGAGTCGTCGAAGCCCCCCAGGCTGAGGTTGATGACGTCGGCGCCCTGGTCCACCGCGTAGGTGATGCCGGCCGCCACCCCCTCGTAGGTGCCACTGCCACCGGAATTCAACACTTTGACCGACATCAGGCGCGCGCCCCAGGCCACGCCGGCCACGCCGGTGCTGTTGTTGGTGCAGGCGGCGGCGATGCCGGCCACGTGAGAGCCGTGGCCGTTGTCATCGTCGGGGGTGGCGTCGTTGTTGTAGAAGTCCCAGCCGGCGGTCAGCTTGCCGGAGCAACTCAAGTCGGGGTGGTCCAGGTCGATCCCGGTGTCCACGACGGCGATGACGACGTCGCTGCTGCCGGTAGAGATGTCCCAGGCGGCTGGAGCGCTGATTTTGGGCAGTCCCCATTGACTCCCGTATGAGGGATCGTTGGGGGCTGTGTCGAAGGCGAAAGCCAGATAGTTCGGCTCGGCGTACAGCACGTTTGGATCACGACGCAGAGAGTCAATTGTCTCCAGCTCTCGCCCTGGCTCGACGGCCACCTTGATCACGCCGATGGATTGGATGCTGGCAACCGCCTGCAAGCCTCGAGCCGCCAGCAGATTCTGCGCACCAAGCCGACCGACGGTGGGTTTGAACTTCACCAGGACTTCGCCGGGCACGTAATCGCCAACAGAGGGAAGTTGGGGCTTTGGAGGTGATTCCTGAGCAGAGGTGGGGAATACCACCACCGCCACAACGATGGCGGCGACGAGAGAGAGGATAAGAGAGGTTGTTAACCTGTAGCCCCTCCGTGGAGAGAAGCGTCCTTTGTCCACTGCAACTTGCCTTTGAAAACCTGTCTGAAACGTTAGAGACGCGGTTACTACTCAGGTGCCAGGCACTTTTGGCAGATAACTTGAGCTAAAATCAGACGTCTGGAGAACCGTCAGGTATCTCTATCATACACGTAAAACGGGGAGGTTTCAATGCATCAATAGTACCAAAGCACGCGAATCCCTCCGCTGTGGCCGGTCTCTGACCGCGCTACCCCTCCGCTGTGGCCGGTCTCTTGACCGTGCCGCCACCCCCCTGGCACGGTCGGAGACCGGCCAGAGCAAGACGGAGACCAGGCCAGAGCAGGACGGAGACCAGGCCAGAGCAGGGCACGCGAATCCCGCTGTGGCCGGTCTCACGACCGCGCTACCCCTTCGCTGTGGCCGGTCTCTGACCGTGCCGCCCCCCCTGGCACGGTCGGAGACCGGCCAGAGCAAGACGGAGATCAGGCCAGAGCAAGACGGAGACCAGGCCAGAGCAAGACGGAGACCAGGCCACAGCAGGGCACGCGAATCCCGCTGTGGCCGGTCTCACGACCGCGCCACCTCCGGGGATTCGCGGGCTGCGGTTTCCCGTATCTTCTCCCACTCGGGCCGGGTGTCCATCTCCTGCATGTGCCGGCGCAGCTCAAAGATCTGGTCGCGCAGCAGGGCCGCCTTTTCAAATTCCAGTTCGGCGGCGGCGGCCTTCATCTGCTTCTCCAACTCTTTGATGAGCCGGGCCATCTCGTCCGTGGGCATCTCGCGGCCGACGACGTAGGGGGCACGCTCCTCGGCCACCTTGCGCACCCGCTCGGTCAGGTCGTGCACGGCCTTGACGATGGAGCGCGGCTCGATGCCGTGCGCCCGGTTGTAGGCGATTTGCTTGGCCCGGCGACGGTTGGTCTCGTCGATGGCGCGCCGCATCGAATCGGTGATGGTGTCGGCGTACATGATGACGGTGCCGTTCACGTGGCGCGCTGCTCGCCCGATGGTCTGGATCAGCGCCGATTCGGAGCGCAAAAAGCCCTCTTTGTCGGCGTCCAGAATCGCCACCAGCGACACCTCCGGCAGGTCCAGCCCCTCGCGCAGCAGGTTGATGCCCACCACCACGTCGTACACGCCCAGCCGCAGGTCGCGCAGAATCTCCACCCGTTCCAGGGTGTGGATTTCGCTGTGCAGGTAGTGGACTTTGACCCCCATCTCCATCAGATAGTCGGCCAGGTCCTCGGCCATGCGCTTGGTGAGGGTGGTGACCAGCGCCCGCTCGCCCCGTTCGACGCGCCGGTGGATCTCGGCCAGCAGGTCGTCAATCTGCCCCTTCACCGGACGGACCACCACCTCCGGGTCCACCAGGCCGGTGGGCCGAATGACCTGCTCCACCACGTGCCCTTTGGACTTTTCCAGCTCGTAAGGGCCGGGGGTAGCGCTGGTGTAGATGACCTGATGGATGTGATTCTCCCACTCCTGGAAGTTGAGGGGGCGGTTGTCGAGGGCGCTGGGCAGGCGAAAGCCATACTCCACCAGCACCTCCTTGCGGCTGCGGTCGCCGTGATACATACCCCGGATCTGGGGGATGGTCATATGCGATTCGTCCACCACCAGCAGAAAGTCGTCGGGGAAGTAGTCGAGCAGGGTCCAGGGGGTGGAGCCGGGGGGACGCTGGCCCAGATGGCGGGCGTAGTTTTCGATGCCGGAACAGTAACCCACCTCGCGCAGCATCTCCAGGTCGTAGCGAGTGCGCTGCTCCAGCCGCTGCGCTTCCAGCAGCTTGTCTTGCGCCCGGAGTTCGGCCAGCCGCTCTTCCAGTTCGGCCTCGATGTCTGCCAGGGCTTTGGCCAGCTTTTCCTGCGGCGTGATGAAGTGCTTGGCCGGGTAGATGTCCAGGCTGGCGTGCCGGGCCAGCACCTCGCCTGTCAGCGCGTCAATCTCGGTGATGCGTTCGATCTCGTCGCCGAAGAACTCGATCCGGTAGGCCAGGTTGCCGTAGGCGGGCATAATCTCCAGCGTGTCGCCGCGCACGCGAAAGGTGCCCCGCTTCAGATCGTAATCGTTGCGCTCGTAGTAGATGTCTACCAGATGACGCAACACCTTGTCCCGCTTGCGAATCTCCCCCTGCCGCAGGGTGACGATCACCTTGCCGTATTCCACCGGGTCGCCTAGGCCGTAGATAGCGCTGACCGAGGCCACGATGAGCACGTCGCGCCGCGAAAAGAGGGCCTGAGTCGCCGCCAGCCGCAGCCGGTCGATTTCCTCGTTGATGCTGGCATCTTTTTCGATGTAGGTGTCGGTGCGGGGGATGTAGGCCTCCGGCTGGTAATAGTCGTAATAGCTGACGAAGTATTCGACGGCGTTGTTGGGGAAGAACTCTTTGAACTCGCTGTACAGTTGCGCGGCCAGCGTTTTGTTGTGGGCCATCACCAGCGTGGGCCGCTGCACCGCCTCGACGACCTTGGCGATGGTGAACGTCTTGCCGGTGCCGGTCGCTCCCAGCAACGTCTGGTGCACCACTCCCGCGTTCAGATTCTCCACAAGTTGCTCAATCGCCTCCGGCTGGTCGCCGGTGGGTTGAAAGTCGGACACCACTTTGAATTTGGGCATCGGTTACCCCTCGGTAGAACACAAGTTCTCAAATTCCATTATACCCCGCGTCGGCGGACTCGACAAATGGCTCATTCGAATGGCTTTGCGAAGGTTTGGAACCTTCGCAAGGCTGAAAGCCCACGGCGGCGGCCCTCTTCGCCGCCTACCCCCGCCTGGCGGAACTCCTGGCCCAACGCGGCGTGACGGCGGAGGTGGCTCAGCAGGTACTGGATGCGTTGTGGGAGAGGGTGAGCGGGGGGTAAACACCCCCTCCCCCTCACAGGGGGAGGGCTGGGGTGGGGGTGGAGGAGACGCCGGAGAAACACCCTGCATCCGGCACGAATCTCTCTCCGGGCGAGACTCCACCCTCCCCCGGCCCCTCCCTGCCAGGGAGGGGCGAACGCTTACAGCGGGAATTGAGGCGTAGGGACGCACTCCACCCTCCCCCTGCGAGGGGGAGGGTTGGGGCTGGGGTGGGGTGGAGGAGACGCCGGAGAAACACCCTGCATCCGGGACGAATCTCTCTTCGGGCGAG
>JAJRXB010000254.1 GCA_024276515.1 Chloroflexota bacterium | reverse complement strand
AGGGAGGGGGTGCCCGAAGGGCGGGGGTGGGTGAGGGCTTTGCCTCCTCTTCGCCACCAACACTCAATGGGGGGATCACCTGTTTTTGGGCGATTTCAATATGGTGCTCGGTAGGGGCAACCCTCGCGGCTGCCCGCCCCAGGCAGGCGCACCTGCCCCGTGCCGCCTGCGCTTGCGCCGCAGGCACAGGCGGGGATGGTATGCCGCACTGACAGCCCGCCCCGGCTACGCCACGCGGGCCGGGGGTGCAGGCAAGGCCTGCCCCTACAACACGCAACGCACACTATGCCGATATGAGCGAGTGTCAAAGTAGGGGCAGCCCGGTGTGTCTGCCCGTTACAGGGCGAACACACGGGTTCGCCCCTACGGGCTCAACTTCAGTGGCCGATGTGCTTCAGGTCTAGCCCCTCCAACTATTCGTCCCACAGCGCCAGCCGGCGACGCCAGTAGAGGATCTGGGGCACCAGAAAGGGGAGCAGGCGCAGACCGTTGGGCGACGGCGAGAGCGAGATGCCCATCAGGTCGCTGGTCGTCATCAGCATGAATAGCCGTTCCAGCTCGGCCCGCCGTTTCAGCATGTGAGGAGTCATCACCCACGACATCGCTGCCCCGTACATGAACTCGGCCACCCGCGTCCGCAGGCGGGTCAAAAGCCATCGCCAGCTCTGGTTCACGATGCCTGCCAAATCCTTTGGGTGTGTTTCAAATGAGTTGAGGTGACGGGCTGGAGTGCAGAATTCATTCTGCCAACAGCCCAAAAAAACGGAATAAATTCCGCACTCCAACTGAGATGAAACACACCCAAATCCTTTCTGCCCACGTCTGCTCCCGCTGCGCCTGGCCGATGCCCTGGTGTTGGCTCGAATGGGCCACACAGTTGACGAACGAGTGTATGAGCGAACATTCAGATATTAGCTCATAAAGAGAGGGGGCGATGTCTCGTTCGCCCCCTTCACCGGTTGTGATTGATATGCTCTGAGAGATCGTGGATGTGCGTCCCGTTCACGTTGGTGGTCCCACGTTTTTCTCTGGCTGGTACCTGGGTTTCCACGACTTTCTCCTGGCCGGGTCAGCAACGCTTGAACGGTTGCTCATATGTTACCACAAGTCCCTGTGCCTGTCAAAGGCGTCCCCTCGCCGCGGCGGCGCGGACGTTGGTCGTCCAGACCATATTTCTCCAGGCGGTAGAGCAGCGTGTGACGCGACAGGCCCAGTAGCCGGGCGGCCTGGGCCTTGTTGCCCTGCGCCAGGGTTAGCGCCTGCCGAATCAGGTCCCGCTCCACCTCTTCCAGGTTGACCCCTTCGGGCGGGAGCTCGAACGGCGTTGACCGGTTTGCCCTCCCGACGCGGACGATGGTCTCCGGCAGGTGCGCCAGCTCGATGGGACCGTCCCCGGCCAGGGCCAGGGCGCGGGCGATCACTCCCTGCAACTCCCGCACGTTGCCCGGCCAGTCGTGGGCCAGGAGCGCGCCCCGGGCCGCCGGCGCGATGACCCTGTCGCCGGCGAAGTGCTTGAGCAGCAACGGCAGGTCGTCCCGGCGCTCGCGCAGGGGCGGCACCCGCAGGGCGATGGCCGACACCAACTGCCACAGGTCGGGCTGGAGCAGCCCGTCGGGGGTGGTTGCCTCCGGCCCGGCGCTGGCGACGGCGATCAGGCGTGGCGCGGGCAGCGCACCCCGGCGCTCGACCAGCGCGGCCAGTTCTCGACCCAGGTTGGACTGGATGGCGAGCGGGAGGCGTTCGGCGTGGTCCAGCAGCAGAGTGCCGCCCAGCGCCCGGGCCAGCGCGCCCCCTTCGGCCAGCAACTCCTGCCGCAGCGCGTCGGGCGAAAGAAGGCCGCCGTCCACCACTTCCAACGGCTGTCCGGCACGGGGGCTGTTGCGGTGGAGGGCCATCGCCAGCGTCGTGGTCCCCGTCCCCGGCTCGCCCCACACCAACAGGGGCCGGTCGGACGCGGCGGCGCGCCCGGCCCCTTCCAGCAGCCGCAGCCAGACGTCGGTGGTCCCGATCAGGTGGGTGAACCCCAACTGCTCCCTCTGCCGGTCGCTCAGGCGGGCGACCTGCTCGTCGAGGGCGCGGCGCTCCAGGGTGCGGGCGATTTTGAAGCGCATCTCCTCCACGTCGAAAGGTTTGCGCAGGTAGTCCGCTGCTCCCAGCCGCATCGCTTCCACGGCCGTCGGCACGGTGGGGTGGGCCGTCAGCAGAATGACGGGCAGGTTGGGCCGGCGTCGTTGGATCTGGCGCAGCACGCCCAGGCCGTCCGCGCCGGGCATCTTCAGGTCCAGCACGACCAGGTCAATGGGATGTTGCACCAGCGCAAAGAGGCCGCTTTCGCCGTCCTCGGCTGTCTCCACAGCGTAGCCGGCCTTCTCCAGCGCCTTTTTGAGCACCCAGCGCATGTTGCGGTCGTCGTCTACGACGAGAATCGTTCGGGTCATTGGCTCATATATGAAAAGTGTGCCGACATGTCACCGCGAGCCGGAGGCGAAGCGGTCTCAGCCATTGGTGACCGGGGATTGCTCACCTGCACTTGCGTGCGGTGCAAGTGTCGCTTCGCTCGCAATGACATGCACAGATTCTAGCCATAAGCCGGGTCATTTTTGTCTCGATACCGGCATCAGCGGCAGCCACAGGCGAAAGGTGGTTCCTTCCCCCACGACGCTCTCCACCCCGATTTCACCCCTGTGATCGGCCACGATGCGCTGAACGATGGCCAGCCCCAGGCCGGTGCCGTCGTCTTTGGTGGAGAAGAAAGGGTCGAAGATGCGCGGCAGATCGTCGGCCGGGATGCCCGGCCCGGTGTCGGCCACCACGAGGCAGGCCTGATCCCCGACGCGGTTCAGCGTCAGGCTCAGGCGTCCGCCGCCGGGCATGGCCTGGATGGCGTTGAGGGCCAGGTTGAGCAAACATTGATGCAGCCGGTCCCGTTCGCCCCGCACCACCAGCCCGTCAGGCGGGGACGTCACTGCCACCTCGACGCCCGCCTGGGCCGCGTAAGATTGGGTGAGGTGCGCCACGTCGTCGACCAGTTGGTTCAGGTCCACCGGGCCCACCTCGACGTGCTCGGGCCGGGCGTAGTCCAGCAACGACTCGACCAGCCGGTTGATGCGGTCGGCCTCGTTTTGAATGACGGCCAGGTACTCGCCCGTCTCTGGATCGTCGCTCTCCTCGGCCAGCACCTGGGCGCTGGCCCGGATGCTGGCCAGCGGGTTGCGGACTTCGTGGGCCAGGCCGCCGGCCAGCGTACCCAGCGCCGACAGTCGCTCGGCGCGGCGTACCTGTGCCTCCAGTTCGCGCTGCCGGCGTCGCTGGCGACGGCCGGCGTCCACCAGCAGGCCGGTCAGCACCCCCACGCTGACGTAGATGAGCACTTCCAGCACGTCCTCCACCACGTCGGCCGGGCGCGAATAGGCGAAGAGGAAGACGTAGGGGATGTAGACCGCGCCGGAGACCAGGGCCACCGTCAGCCCGCCGCGCAGGCCGAAACGCAAGGCGGCGTAGAGGATGGGCAGATAGTACAGGCTGCGATAGACGGTGTGGATGGTTTGCAGAGCCCGGTTGGTGGAGTAGTGCAGGTAGGTGGTGACGACCAGCGCGGTCAGGACGAGCCACACGTCGCGGTCCCGGACGAGCCGGCGCAGCCCACCGGTTTGGGTCAATGGAAGGGCCACCGGCGAGTTCTTCTCACGCCCCTGCATCTTCTTGCACACTATGGGACGAGCCTGATACCAGGCTCCGCCAGCGGGGGACGAAGGCCGGCACCTGTCCTTTGTAGATTCGATAAGCCTCGCCGAACTGGGTCTCTATCTCCCCTTCTTCACGCCGCGCCAGGCGGACGTAGCTCCAGAAGAGGATCGGCGCCATCAGCAGTGAGATGATGGTCGGCCACTGGATCAGCAAGGCAGAGATGATCATAAAGAGGCCCAGGTATTGCGGATGGCGCACGCGGCTGTAGATGTCTTCCGTCACCAGCGCCCCCTGCGCTTTGTGGACGAGCCGCCAGCCTCGTTCCATCACCACGATGCCGCCCCAAAAGAGAAGGTTGCTGACCAACATAACGATCACCCAAACCGCCTGCGAGCCGCCGGCCAGGGCCACCAGCAGGTGGCCGTTTTGGTGGGTGAAGGGATTCAGCACCGGGTAGGCGCGGCCCAGCAGGGCGGTGAGCGCGTAGATGGTCAGGGGGATGCCGTACATCTCGGTGAAGAGAGCCACGATCCAGGCTGCGAACAACCCCATCGAGCGCCATTCCCGTCGCCGGGTGGGCAGCATGTAACTGCCTATGAAAAAGAAGACCAGGCCGACGCTGAGGAGAGCCGCCAGCCACATACCGTAGTCGAAACCGGTAGAGTTGTGCATTAACCTTCACCTCACTGGTGCGATACTTTTAGAGTTGTTCCCTTTCAAGCAACAACCAGGTGACCGGCACTTAAAAAATCTGCTAGAAAGACTCTTTTTTGCCATAATGATGCCAGAAATGGCGACAGAAGTGCCGGTCACTTGATTCAGGAACCACTCTTTTATGAAGGGAGACCCCACCGTCGCATCACAACCTTGTGAGTGGGTGGGCGACCGGCCAGCGGTCGGGGGTGGGGGGATCTGGCCCCGTCTCCCTCTAACCCCCTGGAGATTCGGCGGGCCATCAGGTCGCCAATCGGTGTCGCTTCCGTTGCGGGGAGCGTCGCATGATCTCGATTTCCCCCGCCGTCGGCGACAGGGCCGCCGGGTCGAAGGCCCGCCAGTAGGCCTGCATCACCGGCTTCAGCACCCGCGGCCAGTGGAAGAATCTCGTCGCCGCTTCCGTCAGACGCACCGGCAGGTGGATCAGCCAATCTTGCAGCGTCAGCAACAGATCGTAGTAAACCCGGCGCTCCATCACGAAGTCACCGTATAGCGACAGGGCCCGCGCCAGCGATAGCTCGCCATCCAGCACGCGGCGGACCAGCCGGCCGGCCGCCAGGCCAAAGTAGAGGGCAGGTCGAATCCCCTCCGCCGTCAGAGGCAGGCAGTGACCGGCCGCGTCGCCCACGCGGAAGACCTGCCCGGCGGTGGGCGTTCGGAGGACGTAGGGAAAGTAGCCGCCGTGGAAGCCATCGGGGGGCAGGTCGAAATCGGTGGAAAGCCAGTCGGTCAGGCCCGCCCGCAGGTTGGTTTGGCCCTGATAGCTGGCGATGCCGAAGCGGGACACCGATCCTACCGGGAAGAGCCAGGTGACGCCAAAGGGCAGCAGTCGCCCCGGCTCGTACCAGAAGTGGAGGCCCTCCTCCGGGTAGGGCAAAGTCGTCTCCAGGCCGAAGCTCATGCCGCGCTGAGGCTGATGGGCCATGGAGCCCTCCGGGCTGAGGGCGGCCCGCCAACCGCTGGCATCTATGAAGCAGCGGGCGCGATACGTTCCCCGGCTGGTGACGACGGTATCTCCGTCCAGACCGAGGACGCCGGCCTGCAAAAAGTCGGCCCCGGTCCGGTCGGCCAGGAGGGTGCAGAAGTCGGCGTAGTCGAAGGTGCAGAAGGGGTAGAGCAGGCGGTAGGTCAGGTCGTGGTGGGGGGTGTGCAGGACGATGGTGGGATGCACCTGGCGCAGGCTGTCGTGCAGGTCCAGGGCTTCGATCACACCGTACAGGGTGCCGCAGGCAGAAGTCTGGCCGGTGCCGATGGGTTTGCGGTCCACCAGCAGCACTCGTTTGCCAATCAGGGCGTTGGCGGCGGCCAGCCCTCCGAAGCTGGCGCCGGCGATGATTACGTCGTAATCCATCATCCACCTCCCTGCGGCCTTCCACCCGCTGAGTCTATCTGAGTTATTTGTTCCAGCATACCACACAGGACACCCCGGCGACAGCGCCATTTGGCCCACGCCAGGGGGGGCAAAATAGCCTGTATCACCCGGATGGAAGCGGTGCGTCCGATGCCCTTCTACCGCAGCCCTCGTCGCACCGAGGCGCTGGTCAGGTCTACCAACAAGGTCAGGCCCAGGAAGAAGATCAGGGTGGCAACCACGCCCCGATAGTCGAAGCTGCTCAACTGTTCGGTGAGCAGACGGCCCATCCCGCCGGCTCCCACCAGGCCCACGATCACCGTGGCCCGGATGCACGCCTCCCAGCGGTAGAGGACGTAGGCCACGAAGCCGGGCAGGGTGCGGGGCAGCACCCCGTAGAGGAAAACCTGCGGACCGGGCGCGCCCTGGGCTTTCAACGCCCGCAGCGGACGGTCGTCCAGGTTTTCGGTGACTTCGGCCATCAGCCGGCCCAAAATGCCCAGCGTGTAGAGTCCCAGGGCGATGGCGCCGGGCAGCAGGCCGGGGAAGAGCACGAACAGCAAAATCAGCGCCCAGATGGGGGCAGGGATGGCGCGGGCGACCAGCAGCAGGGTCCGGGTGGCCAGGAGCAGGCCCGTCCCCCACAGCCGCCGCCCCCGTCCCCCATGGCCCGGGTTCAGGATGCCGCCCGGCAGCAGAAAGTTCCGGGCCGCCGGAAAGGAGAGGGGGATGCCCAGCAGGCCGGCGCCGGTCATGGCCAGGATGGACATGGCAAGCGTCTGGGCCGACAGGGCGAACAGTTCCCCCATCCCCCCGGCCTCGAAGCGGGGCGGGAACGAATCCCGGATCACGCCTGCCAGAAGCTGCGCCGTTCGAGGGGCCAGCAATTGGGTGAAGTCGGGGCGCAGATACCAGAAGGAGAAGACGAGCAACCCCACGGCGACCGCCAACGAACCGTTCACCACCGGGTCTCGCCGGTGAGCTTGCATTTTGCGCCGGCCTCGTTTCAGCAGGTTCAGCTCGAGCCGGCTGGCGGCTCCCAGCCGGCGGCGCAGCAACCCGCTCCAGAAGTCGGTCAGACCGCTCAGCAGGAAGAGGGCGAAGAACAGCGTCCACATCTGCTCGTAGCGCAGGGATTGGAGGCTGAGGAAGATCTCGTACCCCAGTCCCCCGGCGCCGATGATGCCCAGCACCGCCGCCGCCCGGATGGAGCACTCGAGGCGGTAGAAGGCGTAGGAGAGCAGGTTGGTGAAAGCCTGAGGGAGCAGACTGTAGGTCAGGGCTTTGAGGGGCGAGACACCGCTGTTCAGCAGGGCGTTCAGCGGCCGGCGGGGCGTTTCGTCCAGAATCTCGGAGAAGACCTTGGCGGTGATGGCCCCAAAAGGGATGGCAATGGCCAGGATGGCCGTCAGGGGCACCAGGCCGAGGACGTTGACGAAAAACAGGCCCCAGATGATCTCGTGGATGGCGCGGGGCAGGGTCAGCCCGGCGCGCAAGATCAGCCAGGGTGCCCGGTGATCACCGAAACGCCCCCCTTTGCTTCTGCGGGGAATCACCGCCTGCCACCACACCTCCGAAGTCAGGATGCCCCCCACGAAGCCGAGCAAGGTGCTCAAGGCAGCCCCGCACACGGCGTAGGCCAGCGTGACCAGCGTGGCCTTCAGAACCAGGGGGAGAAATTCCGGGCTCAGGTCAGGGCGCACACTGGCCTGCAGAAAGCGCACGACGAGGGGCCAGCCTCCCTCATTGATCACATCGCGTCCGAACATGCCGGCCTGCGTCAGCGACCAGACGATGGCCACCCCAAAGACGAGACCCCACAGGCTGCGCCGGTTGAGAGGGGAGGGACGGGATGGAAGCCCAACCGGGGCGCGTCCCCCCTTCGATTCCAGGTCAAGGGACCGGGCCATCTTCGCCCCTCCCCCCTTCAATCCGGTACAACGCCGCCACCATCTCCGGCGACACCTTCGAGGGAGGGGCGTCGAACAAAATCCGCCCCCGCCGCAGACCCACGATCCGCCGGCAATGGCTGTAGGCAAACTCGATGGCGTGCAGGCTGACGACCAGCGTCTTGCCTGTCTGCCGGTTCAGGCGACGCAGCAGGTCCATAATCTCCCGGCCGCGTTCCGGGTCCACGTTGGAGATGGGTTCGTCGGCCAGGATGGCGGCAGGGTCTTGCACCAGCACCCGGGCCAGCGCCACCCGCTGTTGCTGTCCGCCGGAGAGTTGGTCGGTGCGGGCGTAGAGCTTTTCGGGGATGCCCACCTGGGCCAGGGCCTGGGCCGCCGTCTCCACCTCCAGCGGCCGCAGCAGTGACCAGGCTGCCTTGAGGAACGACCAGCGTCCCAGGTGCCCGGCGTTGACGTTGTGGATCACCCGCAGGTTGTCCACCAGGTAGAATTGCTGGTAGACGGTGCCGATCTGTCGCTGCACCTGGCGCAGGGCGCGGGGGTTGAGACGCGCCAGGTTGTGGCCCAGCACCCGCACTTCTCCCCGGCTGGGGAGCAGACTGCCGTTGAGCAGGTTGATGAGGGTGGTCTTGCCCGCGCCGCTGGGCCCCACCAGGGCGACCCGCTCCCCCGGCCAGATACGCAGGTTGACGTCGGTCAGGGCTTGCAGGTCGCCAAACCGCCGGTCGACGTTTTTCAGTTCAAAAATCGGTCCCGCGCAAGTACGAAAACCCGAAGGGTCGCCAGGTCTCGTCATTTGATCTTCCCTATCTGGCGACCAATGGCTTCGATTTGGGCGTAGTTGGCGTTTTGGGTGGGGATGAACTTTCGCGCGCCGAAGAGATCGAGAATCTCCCGGTGTTCTGGCACGCCGGGGTCCAGCTTCAAAAAGGCGGCCTGCACCCGCTCCACGAAATCGTCGCCGTAGCGCTCTTTCACGTCGGGGCGGATGACCCAGTGATAGTCGTAGTAGGGGGGCGTGCGCCAGATGACCTGCACTTTGTCCAGGTCTACCTCTCCGGCTTCCACCCGGCTCAACCACACCTGTTCGTTCAGGACGCCGGCCTGGTAGCTGCCCGCCTCCACCAGTTTGATGGTCTTGTCGTGGGAGCCGGAAAAGCCCACCTCGCCTTCGAAGTCTTCCAGGCGCACGCCGGCCTGTCCCAGAAAGTATTGGGGCATCAGCCGGCCGGAGGTGGAGGACTCGCTGCCGAAGGTGAAGGTGTGCCCTTTGAGCTGCGCCAGGCCGCCGAGGTCGTCAATGGGGGCCAGGCCGCTGGCCGTGTTGGCGATGAAAATGCTGTGGAATCGCTCGTCGATGTCGCGCTGGACGATGGCCTCGGCGCCGGGCACCTGCAGCCGGGCCTGGACGCCGGTCAGCCCGCCGAACCAGACCATGTCCAGGTCGCCCACCTTGAAGGCCGTGACCGACGCCGTGTAGTCGGTGACCGGTTTGTAGACCACCGGCACCCCCAACTCAGACTCAAGATAGGCGGCCAGCTTGCCGTACAGTCGTTGCAGCTTTTCCGGGTCCTGGTCGGGGATGGCGCCGATGGTGAAGGGTTGGGTCTCTGCCGCCTGGGGAGAGGTCGCCGGGCCGCAGCCCGTCGCCAGCAGGCCGGCGCTCAACGTCAGGGCGAGAGCGCAGAAGGCAAGGCGAGAGGATTTGAAGGGGATCATCGTCGTCTCCTTTCCATTTGTGAGATGATCAGCCATTGGCCGATGCGCTCACCGGGAAAGGAGACGGGGTCGCTCACCGGTGGGGGTGGCTATGCCGGTCCCTTGCCGGGGTGGGCAGCAACGGCCGGGCTGTCTGGTGGTTGTGTGTTCGATACAACACGTGTACCGTTCGATGCGCTCAGCCCAGTCAGTTGTGGTGGACGGACCGTAGCGTCAGCTCTGGCCTCATGCTGCTCACCCCCTTTCAAAAATAGGGTCCGTAGTAACGACTTCAGTCGTCTTAGGCTTCATAATGCAGGCAATCAACGACTGATGAAGGTTAAGAATTTATTCCGGGCGTAGAGCTGAGTTTGGCCACCCCGTCGCCTCGAGCTAACCCACAGGGTGCTTCGCTTAAGCTCCAGGCTAATAGCTCAAGGACGCTAAAGCGCCCTATGTTTGCCGAGAATCACGGAGGTTTAGCCTGCTTTAGCGGGCTTT
>JAJRXB010000253.1 GCA_024276515.1 Chloroflexota bacterium | reverse complement strand
CCCTCCCTCTCCCAATTTGGGAGAGGGAGGGGGTGCAGGCGGGGGTGGGTGAGGGCTTTGCCTCCTCTCGCCGCCAACACGCAAGAGGGAGACTACCGGCCCCTGCAGTTGCCCGGAATCAGACGTTACTCCCACACGAATCGCCGTGTCTCCGAGGGCAGGCTCAGAGGCTTCCACGTCGGTGGCCCGCCGGAGGCCGGGTTGACCTGTCGCACCACTGTCACCCGCCAGGCCAGGGTCCGGCGTCGGCCGGTCGGCCACAGGTCGGAGGGCAGTCGCCACGAAGTCCCCTGGGTGGCGTAGGTCACAGGGACGGTCCGGGCCGGGGTCTCTACTTCCACCAGATAGCGTTGATCCTCACGCAAGATGCCCACACTGGTCCAGGCCAGCAGGATGACCGCCTCGTCTCCCTCGAACACGGCCCCGTCCGTCGGCGAGAGGAGGTGTGGGGCGGGGTAGGGCGGGCCGGGCGTGGAGGTGGGCGTTGGCGTGTTGGTGGGCGTCGGCGTGACGGTGGGAGGCATCAGCGGCACGATGAGTTGCTGGCCCACGTAAATCAGATCGGGGCTGTCCAGGTCGTTGGCGTCCATGATGGCTTCGACGGTGGTGTCGTACTGCTCGGCGATGGAGATGAGGGTCTCCCCCGACCCCACCTCGTGAATCACCTGGGGCGGCTGCGCCGTGCTCCCCGGCACCGGGCCACCGACCGGGCCGGTGGAGGGGATCAGCAATTCCTGACCGGGGCGCAGCAGCCGGGCAGAGGTCTCGTCCAGGCCGTTGGCTTCCATGATGGCCTCGGTGGTGGTGCCGTAATACGAGGCGATGTAGATGAGCGTCTCGCCGGATTGCACCTGGTGGATGATCGGGGTAGGCGACGGGACGGGCGACGGCGTGGCACTGGGGATGGGGGTCGGTGTGGCTGTCGGCGCGACCGTCGGCGTGGGGGTGACGGTGAGGGTGGGCGTGGTTGGGGGGGCGACGGCCACCGGCTGCGACCGATCCTGCCACCGGCTCCAACCAACGGCGACCAGGGCAACGATCAGCGCCACGGCTCCCACCCAAAGCCAGGACACGCTTCCCAGTCCGCCCTGGACCGGCATCTGGTCGAGGGGGGCATCGCACATCAGGCAGGTTTTGGCCTGCCGGGCAGCCGGGGTGCCGCAATTGGGACACCGGCGCTGCCGATGTTGCCCCGGTGCGGACGCACCGCACACCGGGCAGCACGCCGTCCCCGGCGACAGCCTGGCCCCACAATTCACACATTCCCTGTCCACGCGCATCTCCCTCAAGTGACCAAGAGAGTTGTCCCTGAATAAAGTGACCGGCACTTTTGTCGCCATTTCTGGCATCATCATGGCAAAAAGAGCCTTTCCAGCAGACGTTTAAGTGCCGGTCACTTGGTTGTTGCTTAAAAGGGAACAACTGCCGTTCGTCATTCGTCCTCTGTCCTCCGTCCAAAATTATAGCAGACGAACCACTCTTCGCCAAACGCGCCCACCGAACAAGCTCGCCCCGATGACCAGGGCCGCAACCAGACTGACCACGCTCCCTGCCGTGCGAGGGGGTGTGCTTCCCATCCGCAGCGAGACGCGATGCTCGCCGGCCGGCACGTCCACGGTGATGAGGCCGTAGGGCGGTTCGTGCCGGTGGGCGACGGGACGTCCGTCCACCGTCACCTGCCAGCCGGGATAATCGTAGGTGTAAAACTGCACCGTCACCGGCCCGTCGGCGCGCACCCACACCTCGTCCGACGCGCCGCCGTGGCGCAGCGTCTCCAGCGTCCCCGTGCCGCGCAGGACCGTCGCCACCTGCAACGGCTCGCCTGCCAGGTATTGCGCCTCCATCGGGCTGGTGGTGGGCTGCTCCTCGGTGTAGGCCACCATGCCCACCCGGTCGGCGGGCGAAAAGCGGTCCCAGCGGATCACCGCCTCTGGCCGTTCGCGCCACGGTTCGACGGGTGTGTATTGGGGCAGGGTGTAGGCGAACGAGCCGAGGACGACCACCAGCAGAAGGAGCAGGGAATCGGGTGCTGGGAGATTGGGGATTGGGAGATTGGGGGGTTGGGGATTGCCTGCCCTGGCGGGTAGGCCAGGGGGGATTGGGGGATTGGGAGATTGGGGATTGGGGGATGGGAGGTTGGGAAGCAGCGACCCGGCGACGACGGACGTGGTGACGGCGGTCAATCCCAGCAGCCGCCAAGGAAATTGCACCAGGCTGGCGATGGGCAACACTTGCCAGGCGAACTGAGCGGCCGGGGTCATCAGCCAGACGATGGTAGCGGTGGCAGCCAGGAAGAAAAGGGCCGTCCCGCGATGGGGGAAGCGACGGGTCAGGGCCAGCCAGCCGCCAAAGACGACCAGCACCAGCGTCGCCGCCCCCAGTTGAAAGGGCATACCGTCGTTGAGGCCCGGCCCGGAGTAGCCGTAGCCCCAGTCGGGCGACAGCAGTTGGGAGAAGTAGACGAAGTGCTGGCCGTAGTTGTAATTGTAGGCAGTCCACTGCTCGATTTTCAGGTAACGCAGTTCGGTCAGCATCGGAACCAGGTAGATGGCCGCGAGGGCCAGGCCCAGCAGCCCCGCTCCCAGCGCGTGGAGAGTGGCCTGCAGCGCGTGGCCTGTCCCCTTGACTCGCCAGGTCCTGGTCAGCAAGTACAGAAGGTAAACGGCCAGGAAGGGGGTGAAGGTGAAGAAAGAGGTGTGATGGGTGAGAGCCAGAGCGCCGTAGACCAGCCCGGCCAGCGCCACGCGGCGGAGTCCGGGCGCGGCGACCAACTCGGTGAAGGTCCACAACACCAGAGGGAGCAACGCCAGCGCCACGAATTCGGAATACGCGCTGCGGACGAAGATCTCCACCAGGTGAAAGGGCACGTACATGTAAACCACGGCTGCCAGCAGGCCGGCGTCGCGGCCAAACAATCGGCGGACGAAGAGATACATCGTCAGCCCGGCGCCAATGGTAGACAGGGCGTACATCGTTTTGACGGCCCCGACGAAGCTCAATCCCAGCAGGTGCAGGATTTCGGCGGCGTAGATGGCCAGCGGTGCGTAGATGTTGAACAGGGGGTAGCCGTAGCCGAAGGCAAAATCGGGCGCCCAACGCGGCCAGAGATAGCCGTCGCGCAGCGTCTGGTCGAACTCTACCAGGTAGAAGACGCTATGCTGCGCGTCGTGGGCCTGGAAGAAGTAGGCCGGGGTCAGCAGCGGCGCCCAGGCGAAGAGGGAAAGGGCCAGAATGAGGAAGACGTGGCGGT
>JAJRXB010000252.1 GCA_024276515.1 Chloroflexota bacterium | reverse complement strand
GGTTTCTCACGGCCCTTCTATGGGAGAAAGCTGCCCCGGAATGGGGATTCCCGGGCTACGGGAGCCCTGGTAGCGCTGGAATCCCCATTCCGGCGCGGGCCCTGTATCCAACCTAACCGGTAACGAATTTACGCATCGCCGTACTTAGGCGGTCGAAACCGCCCCTACAGGGCCTTCGACCGATTGTCCGTCTGCGCGGACAGAGGATCAACTCGTCCACGCAGATGGACGGCCCCGACCACGGACACCTACTACCTGGTCGTGAAGCACTGGAACCCCAACGTCGGTGGCTGCGGCACGGCCTACACCGTTTCCTTTGACGAGAAGGGGAAAGGCAGCGCCGTGTATTTGCCCATCATCCTCAAGGGTAGTGATGGAACGATTCCGCCAACTTCAACCCCCGCCCAGACGCCGGCTGCGACCCCAACTCCCACGCCCACGGCTACCGCCACCGGCACCCCAACCGGCACGTCCACGCCCACCGCCACGCCCACTCCAACCGCGACGCCCACCAACACGCCTACCCCAACCATCTTTGGTGATGGCAGCGATGGCGATTTGACCGTGAATGGGACCCAGTACACCGATGACGCCCGCACCGCCATCGGCGCCATGGCCAACGCCGGGCAAAACATGGTCTCTGTCCAAAGCACAACCGGCTTTACCACGGGTGATGACCACCGGCCAGTGTGGTGCAGTTTACACCGTAGGGCCAGCGACGGCCGGTAGTACCGAATGGCAGGAAGCCGACCTGAGGCAATTAACTCAACAGGGCTACACTCGCTACCCTCCCACCACCTTCTCCACCGCCTGTTGCAAATCGCGGGTGTCGGGCGTGGCGTAACGGCGAGTCGTGTTCAGGTTGACATGCCCCATCAGCGTCGCCACCTGGTCCAGCGACACCCCGGCGTCCACCAGGTTCTTGCCAAAGGTGTGCCGCAAGACGTGCACCGTCACCTCCGCCGGGTCCAGCCCCGCCCGGCGGAGGTACTTCTTCAGTACCCGCCGTCACTCCCCGCTATGACGCCGGTCGCGTCGGCCCATTCCCCCGGGCCTGCTCCGGCAGGCGTTTTTCTCTAACTTTTTCCTACTTGCCGTTATATCACATCTGGGCTATAATGCCAACAGGTAGAAAATATTATGTTATAATGCAGCCGGCCTACGATGCCTGTGGGCGCAAATTTCGAGGACGTATCAGCCCCTTTACCGAAAGATTACAGACAACAGAGGAGCAGTCCGATGCAACGATCAGAGGTGGCTACCATACGAAGGAAGATTCTTGGCGTGCTGCTGAGGAACGCTCGCCTTCGCGCTGGCATGACCATCAAAGATGCTGCTCAGGCGACCGGCTTTTCGTCGAGTGCCATCTCCGCTTACGAATACGGTCGGCGCGACCTCTCACTTCCCCATCTGGAAGTGCTGGCTTACACCTATCAGGTGCCGGTCACCTACTTCTGGTCCGACGACCCGATCGGCGATAACGGAGACCGGGAACTGCCCATCGACGAAGCGATGGCCTTGCGCCGTCGCATCATTGGCGTGCTGTTACGACAGGCGCGGCTGGAAGCCGGTTATTCACAAAAAGACCTGGCTCGGGTGCTCGGCTGTTCCGCCGGCCGCATCTCTAATTACGAATTCGGTCGCACCGACATCCCTCTGGTCGAACTGGAAACATTGGCCGACTACCTGGACGTCCCTATCTCCTATTTCCTTGACCAGGGCCTTAAACCCAGCGGCGAACAGGTGGCCGGCATTGACGAACTGGAACGTCTGGCGCAGTTGCCCGAGGACGTGCGACAGTTTATGCTCCAGCCGGGCAACCTGCTTTACGTGCGGGTGGCGATGCAACTCAGCACCCTCTCAGCCGAGGCGCTGCGCAACGTCGCCGAGGGACTATTGGACATCACTTATTAGACACTTTGACCGCCGATCCCTGACCGCCGAAGCGACTCGCATCAACGAAATCTGGCGGTGGTTGGTCGTCGGCCGTCAGCGGTCGCGTTCAAGGTATTGTGTCGCTTATGGCCAAGACAACACCCCGTCAAGCCAACCCTGCCACCATCACCCATAGCGATTCCGCTATCCTCGACAAATTCCTGGAACTGACCGCCACTCGCGACGTGAGCACGTTGCTGCGGCATGCCCTTGCGTTGTTGGTGCAGTCGTTTCATGCAGAAGCCGGCTCGATCCTCTTCCACGTACACCCGCTCCAGCGATTGCGAACGGGCACCTTTTCGCAAGAGGCCCTGTCTGTCGTGGACCGCTGGGAGACCGTGATCGAGCGTCGCTTGCTGGAAGGCATGTGGTGCATTCCAGCGACCGAAGAGCTCCCCATCTCCGTCAACCGTCTGCCGGCCAATAATCTCACCCTGGTCAACGCCCCTTTGTTGCGCGACACCCGGGTTGTCGGCTCGGTGAGCCTGATATTGCCGTCCGGCCAGCCGTTTGGGCCGAGCCAGCGTCGTATGCTGGGGAAATTTGCGCGCGCGGTGGGACAGCTTGCCTCCCTGGTCACCGATCTCTCGTTGGCCCAACAACGATTGAACCGCCTCGGCTTCTTCTATCAGATGGGGCAGGCGCTGGTCACCAACTTCGACCTGAACGAGTTGCTGACCAACACGATGCAGCTCGCCACCGACGTGATGGATGCCGCCGCGTCGTCGCTGATGCTCATCGACGAAGAAAAAGGCGACCTGGTTTTTGAAGTGAGCCACGGTGGTGGGGGTGACATATTACGCCGCCAGCGCATCCCCATTGACGAAGGAATCGCCGGTTGGGTGGCCCGACACGGCCGACCGACCATCGCCAACGACGTCCGTTCCGACCCTCGATTCAACCCCCGCGTTGACGTGCGAACCGGCTTTCTGACCCAGTCCATCGCCGCTGCGCCCCTTAAGATCAAGGGACGGACCATTGGGGTGTTAGAAGTGCTCAACAAATACTCAGGGGGTGGCTTTGACAAAGAAGACCTGCGGCTGCTGACATCCATCGGGGCCCAGGCAGCCATCGCCATCGAAAACGCGCGGCTTTATGCCAGCTTGCGAGAAGAGCACGACCGCATCATCCAGGCCCAGGAAGACGTGCGCCGCGAACTGGCCCGCAACCTGCACGATGGCACGGTACAAATGCTCTCGGCAATCAGTATGAGCATTGACCATTTGCGGCGGTTGCTGGAGGTGAAACCAGAAGCCGCCTTCAGCGAACTGGACGCGTTGCGCAGCCTGGTCCACCAGGCCACCCGCGAAGCGCGGATGGTGCTTTTCGAGCTGCGCCCCATCATCCTCGAAACCCAGGGACTGGTGCCCACGCTGAAATCTTACGTGAAACAACTCAACGAGACCGAGGACTTTTCTGTTCACTTTGAGCCGGCGACACTGCCGCGCCGGTTCGACACCCGAACCGGCGGGACCATCTTCTCGATCGTGCAAGAGGCTGTCAACAACGCCAAACGTCACGCGGTAGCCCGCAACGTGTGGATCAGCCTGACCACCACAGCCGACACATTCATCGTGCAGGTGCGCGACGATGGCCGTGGATTCGACGTGGCAGCCGTGGAAGAAGATTACGAGCAAAGGGGAAGTTTTGGCCTGCTGAATATGCGCGAGCGGGCCCGGTTGATCGATGGTCATCTGGACATTCAATCCCGCACCGAGCCACCCAACCAGGGGACCACCATCACGTTGAAAGTCCCATTGCCGTCTCCCACCGCATCCCAATAGAGTTGTTCCTAAATAAATTTGCGCTGAGGTGACAGTCACTTTTGGCACGATTATCAGATCAGAATTTGAAAAATCACCCCGTTTTTTGCGCCAGTTCAAGTGACTGTCACCTGCTTTTGCTTGAAAGGGAACAACCCTAATGATTGCCACACATATCATCCCAACGGTTGAACGAGATGAATGAACCTATGACGAACGACCCAATAAAATTACACGCGCTGGGGATCACCCATTTTCGGGCAGGTCGCTTTGCCGATGCAGCCCAGGCCTTTGCCGAGGCCTACGCCGCAGCCGAGATGGCCGGAGACCGGCAAAAGGCCGCCGAAGCCCTCAACGACCTGGGGGTGGCACGGCGAGAACTGGCCGAGTGGGTGCAGGCCGAAGCGGTTCTGGAAAAAGCCTACGCCATGTTCGCCGAACTGGGTAACGCCAAAGGCAAAGCCCAGGCGATGGGTAATATGGGTAGCGTCCTGGAGGGCCAGGCGCGCTACGACGAAGCAGCCGACGCCTACAAGCAGTCGGCCAAAATGTTCGAGGAAATCGGCGATAGCGATTCGGCGATGTATGCCTGGCAGGCCCTCAGTCGCCTGCGGGTGAAACAAGGTGCGTGGCTGCCGGCCATCGCCGCCTACGAAGAGGGGATCGAAAACCTGCCCGACCGCTCGCTGAAGAAGGGGCTGTTGAAACGCATTCTGAGCTTGCCGGGCTACTTGCTGCGCGGACGGTAATCGAGTAGAAGCTGGAGAATCGTGAGCTGGGTAGGGCGGGTTTCTTACCTGCCCGTAAGCGTTCACCCCCTCCCCCTACGAGGTGGAGGGGACGCCGGAGAAACGCCCTACATCCGGGGCGGAATCTATCTCCGGGCGAGATTCCACCCTCCTCCGGCCCCTCCCTGGCAGCTATGCATTACCCACATGTCGTTCCGGCCGCTTTTTGCTGCGAATAAATCCGCAGCCTAATAGCTAAAGTCGGCTCAAGCCGACTGCTCCTCCCCCGATTCTGGGCAAAGACAGCACGTTTCAACGT
>JAJRXB010000251.1 GCA_024276515.1 Chloroflexota bacterium | reverse complement strand
TCGAGGTGCTCGTGGGTGACGTTGGTGATCACAGCCACGTCGAAGTCGCAGGCGGTCACGCGGTGCTGGGCCAGGCCGTGCGAGGTGACCTCCAGCACGCACATCTCCGTCCCGGCGGCGACCATCTGGGCCAGCAGACTTTGCACGTCGGGCGCGTCGGGGGTGGTGGTGTGCAGGCCGGTGCCGAGGGAGGTCTTGCCGATGATGGCGTTGACAGAGCTGGTCATCCCCGCTTTGCGGCCGGCGGCTCGCAGGATGTGGTAGATCAGGTTGACGGTGGTCGTCTTGCCGTCGGTGCCGGTGACGCCGATCATCGTCATTTGGCGGGCGGGAAAGTCATACCAGGCGGCACTCAGCCAGGCCAATGCCTCGCGCCCGTCAGGCACGACCACGTAGGGGACGGTCAGCTCGGCGGGCAGTAGCAGATCACGCACCTCCGACACGTCCCGCTCGCCGACCACGGCCACGGCCCCGTTCTTCAGCGCCGCGCCGATGAATCCGTGGCCGTCCACGTTCACGCCGCGATAGGCGACGAAGAGCGTGCCGGCCTGCACCCGGCGCGAGTCAGAGGCAACCCCAGAGATTTCCACGTCGGGGTTGCCAATCAGTCGGTATTGGGGCAGGGCGAGGAGAAGGTCGGCTAAATTCATTGCCGGGTGTCGTGTCGCTGGGGCGGCTGATACGGCATTGGGATGTACGACACACTGGGCCGCTTTTGTGTCGGCTGGCGATAGAGATTCATGAGCTTGTATACTTCTTCGGGCATGTCGGTGCTGACGGGCAGGCCCAGGTCGCGCGCCTCTTCGACGGTGATGGGGTAGTCGTGGGTCCAGGTGCCGGTGGACAGCAGATCGGCCAGCTCTTCGGCTTTGGCGGCGTTCACGCGAGCGTTGTGGCTGAGGATCTCGCGCACTGTGTTGCGTACCTGATGGACCGCTTTGCGTGCCACGTCGGCCAGGATGAGGGTGCGGTCGTCTATCTCGTTCATGTCCTTCTGTTCCAGAACTTTGAGGATGGAGGCGGCCGGCTGGTCGCCCAGTTGAGGGTCTACCGGGCCGAGCACGGCGTTCTCGTCCATGACGATTTCGTCGGCGGCCAGCGAGATGAGCGTTCCGCCGGACATGGCGTAGTGGGGCACGAAAACGGTCACTTTGGCCGGGTGGCGACACAGGGCGTGGGCAATTTGCTCGGCGGCCAGGACCAAGCCGCCTGGCGTGTGCAGAATCAAATCGATGGGAACGCTGTCGTCGGTCAACTTGACGGCGCGCAGCACTTCCTCGCTGTCTTCGATGTTGATGTAGCGGAAGATGGGAAAGCCTAGCAAGGCCATCGTCTCCTGGCGGTGGATGAGAGCGATGACCCGGCTACCTCGTTTTTTCTCCATTTCGCGCATCAGGCGCAATCGGGCGGCCTGAAGCATCCGCATTTGCATCGCCGGCCACAGGCTGGTGATGATGAAGAAAAGCCAAAAAAGTTCAAAGATGGACATGGATCGCCTCCTACCATGGATAATATTCATCCGGGTAAAAGCGGCGCCGGCGACGGCGCACGAAAAGTCTCACCAGCACTATTCCTGCCAAAAATCCGCCGATGTGGGCCCACCATGCCACGCCGCCTCCCTGGAAGGTTTTGACCGTCAGGGCAAAGGTGCCGTTGAGCAATTGCGATAGGAACCAGAAGCCAAGATAGAAGACGGCAGGGATTTCGACCACCTGGACGAAGAAGAAGATGGGAATTAGGGTGATGACTCTGGCCAGGGGATAGAGCACAAAGTATGCGCCCAGCACGGCGGCGATAGCCCCGCTGGCGCCGACCGTCGGCACCGGCGAGACCGGATAAGCCCACAGATGAGCCAATCCGGCCAGCACGCCTCCCAACAAATAGAAGATCAGGTAGCGCAAATGGCCCATTCGATCTTCTACGTTGTCGCCGAAGATGTAAAGAGCCAGCATGTTCGAGAGGAGGTGAAACCAGCTCCCGTGCAGGAACATAGACGAGAAAAGGGGCAGCCAGCGGCTGGCGTCGGTGCCGGCCCAGAATCTGGCCGGCACCAGCCCATAGGCGAGGACAAAGCGGTTCAACGTCACCGGCCCCAGCGACGTTTCAAAGAAGAAAACCAACACGTTGAGGAGGATGAGGACGGTATTCACCACCGGGAACCGTCGAGCGCGAACTGTGTCACGGATGGGTATCATACGGTATCCCTTTCTCAGTTAACGCTGTGCAGACATTGTTATGTTTCCCTGCACGCCATCGATGTTTTTTTACTGGTGGCAGTCGCCAGTATAGCATAATTGTTGGCCTTATACCAATTGCCTATTGAAAGACCGTCTTTTCCGCCCGCGCCGGAATCCCTATTCCGGCGCGGGCGGGTTCTCATCGGCCCACCTCGTAGCTTTTCCAGTTCGGTTTCGTGATAAACGTCATTGATGAAGTGTGACACGTGGCACTGTTGGCATTGGATTGCCTGTGATATGTTTTTATGTAGTTTGGGCGGTTTAAAATGTGGTCAACCCGTGTCCATCTTCGGGCATATTTGGGTTGGTGTCCCAATTTCTCTTGACTTTTTTGGGGGGGAGTGTATAATCACGGTGCATCACCGCAGACACAATATTGCCGAAATATTAGCACCTCTAGAGCAAATTGTCCACCCTTTGATTGCCATTGATCCGGTGTGTGCAATGTCGGACACGGAACCCGCGGCGATGGCTGCTTTTTTTGGATTTCACCCCCTCAAAGTTACCTGACGCCGAGGGGCGTCGCGTTCCCCGTGGAGCGTATCGGTAGACAGCACGCTCCTTCTCATTTTGTTCCGCGTCCAACTGCTATACACACACTTTTGTTGACGAACGTCGGCCTTACCCATTGTTTGTCTCGTGTGTGGTTTCCTCAAGGTATGGATTCCATATTCAGTGCTTGAGAATTTCGGGGAGTGAGGCATCCCCAGCGAAGTACCCAAAGGGCGATGCCTCACGGAGCCGCATCTGGGGATGCTGGCTCACATTGAATGGGTGTGTTTCAAATGAGTTGAGTCTGGCTAAAATCTGTGGAAGGTAGTAGCGACTTCAGTCGCCAGGAACGACTGAAGTCGTCACTACCCATAAATTTTAGCCACACTCAAATGAGTTGAGGTGACGGGCTGGAGTGCAGAGTTTATTCTGCCAGCAGCCCAAAAAAAACGGAATAAATTCCGCACTCCAACTGAGATGAAACACACCCATATTGAATAATGCGCATTTCCAGGGAGTAACCCCATGCCGGAACAATTTGATATTTTGATCAGGCGTGCCCGGCTGCGTGGTCGGGCAGATCGCCTTTTTGAGATCGGCGTTGCCGATGGACGGGTGGCAGCCATCGAAGAGCGCATCTCGGGGCCGGCTGCGGTCGAAATCGACGCTCGCGGCAATCTGGTGACCGAGTCCTTCGCCAATCCGCACTTGCACCTGTGCAAAGTGTACACCTTGCAGATGATGGACGAGGAGGCTCTGAAAGATTACCACGGCGAGGGTATGGGCAAAGCGATGACCGCCATCGAGCTGGCTGCCCGCGTCAAAGAAAAATACGACGAATCGTGGATCATCGAGAACGTGCGCAAGGCCGTCGCCCTGGCCGCGCTATACGGCAACACCCACGTCCGCGCCTTCGCCGACGTGGACAGCAAAGCCCGTCTGGAAGGAGTCAAAGCGCTGATCCGGGCCCGTGAGGAGTTCAAGGGCATCGTGGACATCCAGGTGGTGGCCTTCGCTCAGGATGGCATCGTCCGCGAGCCGGGGGCGGCGGACCTGGTGCGCGAGGCAATGGCCCTGGGCGCCGACGTGGTCGGCGGCATCCCCTGGATCGAGTACACCGAGGCCGACATCGCCCGGCACGTCAAAGAGATTTTCGACATCGCTCAAGAATTTGATAAAGATGTCTCGATGCTGGTGGACGACGCCGGAGACCCCGGCCTGCGCTCGCTGGAGATGATGGCGGTCGAGACCATCAAACGGGGCTGGCAGGGACGTTCGCTGGCCCACCACGCCCGGGCGATGGCCCTTTACCCCAGGCCCTATTTCCAAAAGGTGGCCGCTCTGTTGAAAAAGGCCGAGATGGGTGTGGTCAGCGACCCCCAGACCGGGCCGTTGCACGCTCGCGTTCACGAGTTGCTCGAAGAAGGCGTGCTGGTCTGCCTGGGGCAGGACGACATTTCCGACGCTTACTACCCCTATGGCCGCAACAACATGCTGGAAGTGGCTTTTCTGGTCTCCCATCTGCTCTGGATGACCACGAAGGCCGAGATGGAGACCCTCTACGATATGATCACCGTCCGCGCGGCCCAGGCGATGGGGCTGCGAGACTTTGAGTTGAAAGTGGGCGCGCCGGCCCACCTGGTCGTTCTCGACGTGCCGGACGTGCTGGAGGCACTGCGTTACCACGCCGCGCCGGCACACGTCATCAATCACGGTAAGCTGGTGGACCAGGAGAAGATGCGCATCTGAACGTAAGCGATTTAGAGTTCCGGTGAAGGGCTTTGTTGGCATAAGTAAATTCGTTTCCGGTTTTTTTACAACCGTTTCTACGAGAAATTGGACTTTGGACAATGCAGCCTTGTGGGAGAGAGCGGCTCAGAACCCCGTTTTTTTATCCCCCCCGGTGGGGTGGATCGCCCGTTTGAAACTTTCCCTGGGAAGGCAACCCCTGGACTTGGACGAAAAAACGGGGTTCTATCGAATTTATCCAAAGTCCAAGAGAAAAAACAGCCCCGGAATGGGGGGATTCCGGGGCTGCAGAGCCATCGTAGCGCCGGAATCCCCGTTCCGGCGCGGGCTTACTGAGGAAGAATTGAACTGAATCTAATCTCTCGACCTCAACCCCCGATCCTATGCGCCAAAGGAGATGAAACGATGAAACTGATTGATCTAACCATTCCACTGGGCATCGGCACCCCGCCGTGGCCCACCTACGAGCCGTTGCAGGTAAAATATTTTAAGCGCCTGGCTCCCAACGGAGCCAACGGCCAATTTCTGTCCCATTCCAACCACATTGGCACCCACCTGGACGGGGAGATTCACTTCCACACCCCGGGCAAGGACATGGCCAGCCTGAAGATGGACTTCCTGGTTCACGAGGGCGTGGTGGTGGACCTCAGCGACGTTTGCGGTGACTACGACGTGTACACCAGCGAGATGATCGAAGAGCGGGTGGAGGTGAAAGAGGGCGATATCCTCATCATCCACACCGGCTATCACCACTTTGGCTGGGACCAGCCCCACGCTGACGAAATACGCTACATGGTGATGCACCCCGGCCCCGACCGCGAGTTCGCCGAGTGGGCCAAGGCCAAAAAGCTGCGCTGGATCGGCGTGGACTGTGGCAGCGCTGACCACCCGATGAACACCATCATCCGCGACTGGATGCCCCGCCAGGCTCGCCAGGCCGAGAAGGTCTTCCAGAAGAAGTTCGGCAAAGCGCTGGCCGAGTTTTACGACGACACCAAATACCAGTTGATGCACCTGGAGATGTTCCCCTACGGCATCATCCACGCCGAGTGCATCGGCGGCGAAATCGACCTGCTGGTCAACCGCCGGGTGCAAATTGGCTTCTTCCCCTGGCGGTTCGTGGACGGAGAGGCCAGCATTGGCCGCTGCGTCGCCTTCGTGGACGACGACGAGTACGAAGAGCTGATGAAGAAGAAAGAGAGCCTGCCCAAGACCAAGTTCGGCGACGCCTACGACCCGGCCCACGTGGAACGCATCAACGAGCTGAGCCGGGCCAACCTGAGCTGACACGGACTCCACGGATTGCACGGATTGCACGGATTGCGCGGATGGATCAGACTTCGGAAGTCTGGAGGTATCAATATAGAAATTCATAAATTTTAGGAGGAAGAATCATGCGACTGGAACCCCCTGAGAAAGTAACCCGAGAACAAATCACCCTGGATGTGCGCGAGATCGAGCCATTGCTGCAGGCACCGCCGATGGACCTGAAGCCGTGGCCGGGCGCGATGATCACCCTCAAAGACGGCAGCACCATGTACATCCGCGAGGCCAAGCTGGAGGAGGCCCCGCAGATGATGGACTACGTCAAGAAGGTGATGGAGACCGAACATGACTTCTATGACATCGTCGGTGCCCGCGTCTACGCCGAGCTGATGGGTTGGTATCGCAAGCGACTCAAGGATCCCTACACCCTGGTGGGCCTGATCGACGGCGTGTGGGTCGGCCTGGGGAACGGCCGCTTGATGAGCGAAGACATCAACATCAGCCTGCACACCATGGCCCTCAGACGCGGTTTGCGCGTCGGCGCGACTATGTACTACGCCAAGACCTACTACGCCTTCGAAATCCTGGGCAACGAGGAGTTCTGGGCCACCTACGAGAGCTACAACGGCTGGTGGCGCTGGGGCGTCGGTATGGCTCAGCCCAGCTATCCCTGGCCGGAGTATCAGCACGAGCTCGGCGGTGCCCGCGTCTACTACATCACCAAGAAATACTGGGACAAAGTGGTCAAAGACTACGTGCGCCAGATGGTGGGCGCCGACCTGGTCTTCGACGTTCCCGACGAGGTGATCAAGGCCAACGAAGTGATGGAAGTCCCGGAGGAAGTGCTGGTCTAGCGCTTGCGGGCGTCGGGCGCGGTCAGAGACCGGCCCGAGCACTAAGGGTCTCGCCTGGCGGGCGCGGTCAGAGACCGGCCCGAGCGCCGGGGTTATGGCCGGTCTCCCGACTTTGCTATGCTATGGCCGGTCTCCTGACCGGGCCATCATCGTCGGGCGCGGTCTAGAGACCGGCCCGAGCACCGAAAGAGCCTGGCGGGCGCGGTCGGAGACCGGCCCGAGCCCGCGCCGAAAGGGACCGGCCCAAGCGCCGGGGTTATGGCCGGTCTCCCGACTTTGCTATGCTATGGCCGGTCTCCTGACCGGGCCATCGTCGGGCGCGGTCAGAGACCGGCCCGAGCACGAGACCGGCCCGAGCACCGAGAGGAGAGTAGAATTGTCTGTCTATGCTGGAAAGTTCCTGCGCGTGGATTTGACGGAAGGGACCTGGCACGACGAATCCATCGGCGAAGAGCAGGTCAAAAAGTGGCTGCTGGGATCGGGCTTCGCGGCCAGACTTTTTTACGATGAGATGGACCCGTTGCCAGACCCGCTGGACCCGGCCAATCCGCTGCTGATCTTCAACGGGGTGCTGGCCGGCACCTTCGCGCCGACCGGCTGTCGCAGTTCGTGGTGCGGACGCTCCCCGCTGACCGGCATCTGGAACGAGGCCAACCTGGGCGGCCACTGGGGGGCCGATCTGCGCTTCGCCGGCTACGACGGGCTGGTCATCACCGGGCGGGCCGAAAAGCCCGTCTACCTGTGGATCAACGGGGTGGACGGAACCGTCGAACTGCGCGACGCCTCGCACCTGTGGGGCAAAGATTATTTTGAAACGTCCGATACGCTCCTGACCGAGACAGACCCCCGGGCGCAGGTGTCCGGCATCGGGCCGGCGGGCGAGAACCTGGTGAAGATCGCCGGGGTGATGAGCGGACCTTCTCATTACGTGCGGGCGGCGGCCCGGGGTGGGATGGGGGCGCTGCTGGGCAGCAAAAACCTCAAAGCCATCGTGGTGCGCGGCAAAGAGCGGCCCCAATATCCCGACCCCAAAGCCTTCCGGGATGAGGTCAAGGCCCAAAACACTTTCATCAAAGAGAACTCCGTCGGCATGTCGAACTTCGGCACGGCGGGCGGTGTGATCGCCACCGAAAAATTCGGCGATCTGCCGATGCGTAACTGGACGCTGGGCAGTTGGGACGAGGCGGAAAAAGTCTCCGGCCAGGCCATCTACGACAAGTACCTGGTGAGGCACACATATTGCCATGCCTGTCCCATCGGCTGCGGCAAAGAGGTGGAGGTGGTCGAGGGCAAATACAAAACCCCGCGCGGCGAGGGGGTGGAATACGAAACCATCGCCGGTTTCGCCGGGATGACTCGCAACGACAACGCCGAGAGCGTGATCCTGGCCAACTCCCTTTGCAATCGCTACGGGCTAGACACCATCTCCACGTCGTCGGCCATCGCCTTTGCCATGGAAGCCTACGAGCGAGAGCTGATCGGCCCCGACGACACCGGCGGGGTCGAACTGCGCTTCGGCGACCCCGACGCCATCATTGCCATGATCGAGAAGATCACCTACCGCCGGGACGTCGGCGACGCGCTGGCCGAGGGCGTGCGCGAGGCAGCGCGGCGTATCGGAGGCGGGGCAGAGACCTTCGCCGTCCACGTCAAGGGCATGGAAGTGGCCTACCACGACCCGCGCGCCTTCGTGAGCATGGCCGTCAACTACGCCACCGCCAACCGGGGCGGCTGTCACCTGGAGGCGTTGAGCTACTGGAATGGCTACGGCGTCCACCACTCCGACCTGGGCTATTCTGAAACGCTTCCGTATCACGAATCCAACGCCGAGCAGGCCAAATTGGCCTACGATTATCAGAATTTTATGAGCGTTTACAATCCACTGGGGCTGTGCAAATTCATCGCCAAGGGATTGGTCGGGCCGGAACGGATCGCCCAGATTGTGAACAGCGCGCTGGGTTGGAACTGGACAGCCGACGACGTGCTGACAATGGGCGAGCGACTTTTCCAGCTCAAGCGACTCATCAACTTGCGTCTGGGCGTCACCGCCGCCGACGACACGTTGCCCAAACGTCTGCTGGCCGAGCCGCGTCCCACCGGCGACGCGGCGGGGGTGTTGCCCGATTTGGAGGCGATGCTGCCCGTCTACTATCGGTTGCGCGATTGGGACGAGAACGGCGCGCCCCGACGGTCGCGACTGGAACAACTGGGCCTGGTTTGAAAAAGTTTGACATCGCTTTTAACCGGTGCTATACTGGGGTCGTTCACAAAGCACTTGTCCATCAATAACTCCGCACTTTAGAGCGCAGATCGGGCGCAAAACGGCTCCTAAAACTCCAAAGTTATTTTTGGACAAGTACAAAGGAACGAATTCCTCTATTTTTGCTTCTCGTGCCAGGTAGCGGAACCCTTGCGAAGGTTTCGTGGTGGATTTCAAGCCGAAAACATCTTTTTCCCGCTGGAAATTGCTCCACCGTCAAAGCTGCTCGCAACCTTGGCAAGGGTGGCTGAGTGGTTACGTTTTTGAAAAGTCCCCCAATTGTTCCAACGGCACTTTTTTGCCAATCTCGTGCGAGAGTAGACGCTTTAACGCAATCTTTGGCCGATTCAGTGTTGCTTCGCTCATATTTTATTATATGCTTCGACCTCTTCAAACATGCTTTACGCGACGAAAGGAGAGACCTATGCGTAAACAACGACTATTTGCGTTAATGGTACTCGTGGTGGTTCTTTCTATGGTGGCTGCTCAGTGCGCTGCGCCCACCGCCGAAGCGCCGGCTCCCGCGCCGGGCAAGGAGTTCAAACTGGCGGCCATCTTCCCAGGGGTCATTACGGACGCCGACTACAACACGCTGGGGTACATTGGAGTCACTTCGGTGCAGACAGACCTCGGCATCGAGGTAGCCTACTCCGAGAGCGTGGCCGTGCCCGACGTTGAGCGGGTGATGCGGGAGTACATCGACGACGGCTACAACATCATTTTCACCCACGGCGGCCAGTTTATTTCCCAGACGAAGGACCTGGCGGCCCAGTTCCCGGACGTATACTTCATCGGGGAGTTCGACGCCCCTGTAGAAGACGCGCCCCCCAACTTCTGGGTCATAGACCGAAACTTCCACGTTGGCTTCTATGCCATCGGTGCCCTGGCGGGGAAGCAGACCCAAACGGGCAAAATCGGTTATATCGGCGGGTTGACCCTGCCCTTCTCCTACGCTGAAGTCCACGCAATGGAGCAGGCGATTGACGACCTGGGCCTGGACGTGGAGGTCAAAGCGGTTTGGGCCGGGAACTTTAACGATCCCACCAAGGCCAGAGAACTGGCCGATGCGATGATTGCCGAGGACGTGGATGTGATTGTGGGCTCCCTTAACCTGGGCATGTTTGGGATTTTCGAGGCCGTAAAAGGCGCGCCCAACCAGGTGTGGGTGACGGCAAAGTACACCGATAAATCCAACTTTGCCCCCGATCACTACATCACCTCGGTGCTGTACGACTGGTCTGGACCGCTGAAGGAAATCGTTAAAAAGATCATGGAGGGCGAGACGGGTGGCTACTACCCCTTGGGCTTCGACACCGGCGTTGCCATTCAGATGCCCCTCCGGAACGTTTCCGACGAGTTGAACAGCGAGATCGAGCAGATCGTGGCCGACATCCAGGCGGGCAAGATCGAGGTCGTCAAAGATACCACTCCCATAGAATAAGACTCGTGAGCGTTCACCCCTCCCTGGCAGGGCTTATCATTACCCACATCTCGCCTTGCCGACGCCTGCCCCGAGCTTAAGCTCAGGGCTAATAACCCAGGCACGTTGAAACGTGCTCTCTTTGCCCAGAATCGTGGGAGGAGCAGTCGGCTTGAGCCGACTTTAGCTATTAGCCTGCGGATTTATTCGCAGCAAAAAGCGGCTGGAACGACATGTGGGTAATGCATAGCTGGCAGGGAGGGGCCAGGGAAGGGTGGAATCTCGCCCGGAGAGAGAGCCCGCCCACCCCAACCTCCCTGGCAGGAGACCTCTCGGAAAGTTTGCCAAACGGGGTCGACGCTTCGGCATCTAGGGATGCCTCGCTCCTCGTCACACCAGCGTAGAGCAAAAGCAGGTGACAGTCACTTGAACTGGCGCAAAAAAACGGGGTGATTTTTCGAATTCTGACCTGATAATTGTGCTAAAAGTGACTGTCACCTCAGCACAAATTTATTTAGGAACAACTCTCATCTGTCGTGCAACCCTCGCAAGGCCGAGGTGAATAGCTACCTCCAACGAAGTGTTCCTGGAGGAGGTCTCGCCCTGCTTCTAGCCTAATGCATTGCGACATTCGATGAAAAATTCAACCGTACTTGAGATGAAGGGCGTGTGCAAGTCCTTTGGGACGGTCGTCGCCCTGGACGACGTCAGTTTACAACTGAATAGCAGAGAGATTCACGGCCTTCTCGGCGGGAACGGCGCAGGGAAGACCACGTTGATGAACGTCCTGTACGGTCTCTACAAACCGGACGCCGGCGAGATATACCTGCGCGGTGAAAAGATAGAGATTCACTCGCCCAGGGATGCCATCCAATGCGGCATCGGGATGGTTCACCAGCACTTTCTCCAGATAGATAACTTTACGGTAACGCAGAACATTGTGCTGGGGACGCCGCTGAAGAACAGACCCACCCTCAACCTCGACCAGGAAGAAGAGCGGATCAGAGAGCTCTCGGAGAGATTCGGGCTGGAAGTCAACCCCCGCGCCCTGATCGAAGACCTCCCGATGGGGTTTCGGCAGAGGGTCGAGATTCTCAAAGCGCTCTATCGAGGGGTCGAAATTCTGATTCTGGACGAGCCGACCACCAACCTCATCCCCCAGGAGGTAGATTCCCTCTTTCAATCTCTGCGAGTGATGGTAGAAGAGGGGATGAGTGTCGTCTTCATCACCCACAAGCTGAGAGAGGCGCTGGGCGTTTGCGACAGGATTTCGGTGCTCAGGGAAGGGAAAAACGTCTTTACCCTGCCACGGGATGAAGCCTCTGAGGAGGTCCTGGTCAAGGGGATGGTGGGGGAGGAATTGGACGTTGAGAAGAGCGTCCTCTTCTCCTCGGCAGGTCTGGATCAGGCGGCCCTGGAGGTGGGCGAGAAGCCCGTTTTGCAGGTGGAGGACCTGCAGGTCGTCGGCGAAGGGGGCAACCTGGCGGTCAAAGGTTGCACCTTCCAGGTTCGCGAGAAAGAGATCTTCGGCATCGCGGGCGTGGCCGGAAACGGTCAGCGGGAGCTGGCCGAGAGCCTGCTTGGCATCCGGCCCATTGCCGGGGGCCGCGTTTTGATCGACGGCGTCAACGTTGCCGACGTGGGGACTCGAGAGCTGCTGGAGATGGGGGTCACTTACATCCCCGAGGACAGATTGCAAGATGGCTTCCTGCCGGCGGCCAACGTGGCTCAGAATTTGATCCTGGGCTATCACCACCAGGAGCCATATAACAAAGGGGGCTTTCTCGACTGGCCGACCATCTTCCGGGTCGCCCGGAAGTTGATCTCCGAATACGACATCAAGACGCCAGGCCCAAGAGAGATTGCGGCGAACCTTTCGGGAGGGAATATCCAGCGGATGATGCTGGCACGGGCCTTCTCTCACCCGGCCAGGCTCCTGGTGGCGCACAACCCAACGCGGGGGCTGGACATTCCCTCGATGGAGTTTGTCTACTCCAAGCTCCTGGAGCGAAAGAAGCAGGGGATGGCTACTTTGCTGTTGGCCGACGATCTGGACGAACTCTTCCTCTTGTGCGACCGCATCGGCACCATCTATCGAGGTGAGATCGTGGGCATCCTCGATAGGAGCCAGTTCGACAAATACGAGATAGGGCGGATGATGAGTGGAATCAGAACACGCCCCGAGGGGATGCCGGCCTATGAGTGAGCAAGCAATGAAGCCAGGCCGCCGCGTCAAAGCCCTGGCCGGGAGGTTGATCCCTTACCTCCTGGCTGTAGTTGCCTCCTTCGTCGCGGCAGGGATATTTATCGCCGCTATGGGCTTCGACGTGCCAAAGGCATACGCTACCATCTTTTTCACTTCTTTCAAAAGTCCTAATGGATTCGTTCAAACCCTGCTCAAGTTCGTGCCGCTGTTGTTGCAGGCACTGGCCTTCACCGTGCCCCTGGCGGCCGGCAAGTTCAACATCGGCGGCGAGGGACAACTCATCGTCGGCGCCATCGGGGCGACCGCCGTCGGTATTCTGTTCGCCGGCCTTCCCCCTGTGTTGCTGTTGCCTATGGTGATTCTGGCCGGCCTTCTGTTTGGAGGCTTATGGGCGGCTATCCCTGCCTGGTTGCTCTATCGGTTCGGCATCAATGAGATTCTCACCACCGTTTTGATGAATTTTATCTCTTTCAGTCTCATCGATTACGTTGCGACCGCGGTTTGGCGAGATCCCGCAGCCGGACATCCCACGACCATTCCCATCGGAGCGGGCGGCGAGTTGCCTTTGCTCATCTCCAGACCTCCCCTGCATAGTGGCATCATCCTGGCAGTGGCCATCGCCGCCGCCGTGTACGTTTATACCAACCGCACCGCTGCCGGGTATGAGTTGGTTGCGACCGGCGCGAACCCCAGGGCCTCGATGGTCTATGGGATAAACGTCCGCAGGATGTTTCTCCTCTCCTTGATCCTGGGGGGCACGCTGGCCGGTCTCTCCGGGGCCATCGAAGTGGCCGGGGTCCAGCACCGACTCATCGAAGGGTTGCAATCAAACTATCTGCCTTTGGGATTGATCATCGGGCTCATCTCGAGGGGGAACAGTCTGGCCGTCCCCTTTGTCGCCTTCTTCATCGCCGTTCTCGAAGTTGGCGCCAGCGCTATGCAGCGAACGATGATGATACCCGTCGAGATGGTGTTCATCGTCGAGGCTCTGGTTCTTCTCTTTGTTCTTTTGTCAGACGTGGTTAGGTCAGCATCCCTGTGGGATAGGAGGCAATAGGCAGTGGGCCAATTTGAAGTGCAAATTGTGAACTTTGCCAGGCTGGTGATGCTGGCTCTGGTCCCTTACGTCCTGGCCAGCCAGGGAACGATGTTGGGCGGGAGAACCGGTCTCTTCAACGTGGCCCAGGAAGGGATTATGCTCGTCGGGGCGTCTGTGGGATTTCTGGGGGCTTACCTTTACGACAGTCTGTTCTATGGCCTTCTGCTGGCAATGTTGGTGGGTGGACTCTTTGGCCTGGCTTTGGCCTATTTCACCACGACGCTGAAGATGAACCAATTTGTCATCGGCCTGGCTCTCTTCTTCTTTGGCGTGGGTCTGTCTACCCTCTTCTACAAATTCGTGGTCGGAGTCACCTTGCAGCCGCCGCTGATCCCCACCCTTCAGAATGTGCCGATACCGGGTTTGAGCCAGATACCGGTCCTGGGCGATATTTTCTTCACCCAAAACTGGCTGGTTTACTTTGCGGTTTTGTTGTCTCTTTTCTTGTATTATCTGCTCTACCAAACGAGCTTTGGCCTGGAATTGAGAGCCGTCGGCGAGAATCCCAAAGCGGCAGATAGCCTCGGCGTGAACGTCTCGCGGATGCGATACGGAACCGCCATCGTGGGAGGCATGTTGATGGGACTCGCGGGTGCCTATCTGCCGATGGTCTACACCGGCACTTTTACAGAAGGGATGGTGCAGGGTAGGGGCTGGATTGCCATTGCTCTGACCTTCTTCGGCGGCTGGAGCCCGCATCTGATCTTCCTCGGCTCTCTCTTTTTCGCTGGCGTAGAGGTCTTGGCTCTTCGAGTGCAGATCGGGGGATTTGGCATCCCCTACCAGTTTCTGCTTACGCTTCCCTACATTGCTACCATCTTCGTGATGATGTTTGCTTTCAGGTGGGTCAGGGCTCCTGCCTTTTTGGGACAGAACTACGACCGGGAAAAGAGAACACTGGCTTGAGGTCGACGCAAATGCCGTTTGGCTACGCCGGAAAAATTCTATGGGTAGACCTGACCTCCACTGAATTCCGGGAAGAGCCAACGGAGAGTTATCTGGAATGGATAGGGGGGAGAAGTCTTGGCTCCTTCCTCCTTTCCAGGCATCAGCAGCGCGATGATGCCCCCGAAGGGGAGTTCATCGTCGTCGCTGCTGGGCCGCTGGTAGCCACCGGCCTTCCCCTGGGAACACGAACCGCCGTCGTCGCCCGCAACCGTCTGTCTGGCGGAATCTCCTATTCAAACGTCGGCGGGGATTTTGGAACCCGGCTGAAGATGGCCGGGTACGATGGGGTGGTCGTTTGCGGCGTCAGCCAGGAGCCTGTTTATCTTTTGCTTCAAGATTCCGAGGCAAAATTAGTCGACGCGCGTCCCCTGAAGGGGCTGAAAATCTCGGAGTTGAGGGCCTCGCTGCGCAAGACTTATGGTTCCTCGGCGCTCAGTTTTTTGGGAATTGGCCCCGCCGGCGAAAGAGAGGTCCCCATTTCGTGCCTGATGGTGGACCGGGCGCACGCAGCCGGGTGGGGGGGCAGCGGGGCGATATTCGGGGCCAAAAAGCTAAAGGCCATCGTCGCTATCGGCGACCAGCCGGTCCCTGTCTTCGACGAGGCGCGGGTCAGGGCGAAAATCCAACAACTGAACTGGCGGATCAACACCTCCGAGGCAGCGGCCGGGCTGATCCGAGGCGGGACCCACGGCATGGCCGGCGCCGGGGGATTCAGCGGTCTGGTGCCCACCGCCGTGAGAAATTTGCAGGACGAGTATCTGTCGCCGGAGGAATCCGCCCCTATCCGAGAAGAGGCTTTCAGGCGGTGGGAAGTTGACCGCGTCGGCTGTGTTGGCTGCGGCGTGCAATGCCTGCACCTGTACGAAATGGAGTCGTCCAGGTACGGCAGGTTGGTCAGCGAAGGGATGCACGCCAATTCGGTGAGGGGGCTGGCCTCCAACTGGGGGGTGAACGATCCAGAAGACCTGCTGATGGCGCATACTCTGTGCAACGAGTATGGGCTGGACGTGGATGGCGTGTCGGCGGCTGTTGCCTTTGCGTTGGAATGCGCCGAGCAGGGCATCGTCGCCAGGGAGCAAGAGGGGGGCGTTCATCTCGAATGGGGGGACGGCCCCTCTGCTGTGACCCTGGTCCGGCAAATTGGAGAAGGGATTGGCCTGGGGCGGCTCCTCGGTAAGGGCGTTTTCGAGGCCGCAGAAGAGATCGGGGGCGGCAGCCGCGAGCTGGCGATGACCGTCAAGCGGGTGGGAATCAACGAGCAGGGGGTGCGTTCTCACCGGGCCTGGGCTCTGGGAATTATGACTTCTACCCGGGGCGGTGGACATCTGGGCGGCTCGCCACAGACGGAAAACCGGCGCGTCTCGCCTGAGATTGGACAGAGGATATTCAAAAATCCCAGCGCCGGCGACCCGACCGCTTACGAAGGAAAAGGCCGCATCGCCGCCTGGACAGAGGGCCTGAAGTGCGTCGTAGATAGCCTGGGCCTGTGCTACTTCGTCTATGGCTGGTACGATTTGAGCCTGGGAAATCCCGACGAGTTGGCCGAACTATTGTATCTGGTAACCGGCATAAGAATGAGCGGCGACGAGTTGCATCGCCAGGGGCTTCGCTGTCACACGCTGGAACGCTATTTCTCTTACCTTCACGGCGGCTACTCGCGCCAGGACGACAGAGTGCCGGAACGATTCTTTCGAAGCCAGGTCTCCGGTGGGCCGTATCGCGGAGCGCGTCTGGACCACGGCGAAGTCGAGAAGATGCTGGATGAATATTACGCCTGTTTGGGGTGGGACGTGCGCACGGGGTTGCCAACTGAGGCCAGGTTGAAAGAATTGGGCCTGGATTTCTTGATGGCTGACTGAGGAGCGTGTGCGGAAATATGACCACTGATCTGGATCACCTCAAACGCGAGTGGGAACAGGACATTCTTCAACCCTTCCTCGACCGGGCAGGGGAGCGACGCGATCACTTTGAGACGCTCTCTCACATTCCGGTGGAGCGCCTTTATCTGCCGCCGGAGACGGTGGGGCCGGAGTTCCTCCACGATTACGTCGAGAGGGTAGGCTTCCCCGGCCAATATCCCTTTACCCGGGGCGTTTACCCCACCATGTATCGGGGTCGGCTGTGGACGATGCGCCAATACGCCGGCTATGCCACCGCCGAGGAGACCAACGCTCGCTACAAATTCCTGTTGGAGCAGGGACAGACCGGCCTGAGCGTCGCCTTCGACCTGCCGACCCAAATTGGCTACGACGCCGACGACCCCATCGCCGCCGGCGAGGTGGGCAAGGTGGGCGTCTCCATCTCCTCCCTGGCCGATATGGAGCGCCTCTTCGACGGCATCCCGCTGGACAAGGTCTCCACCAGTATGACCATCAACGCGCCGGCGGCCGTGCTGCTGGCGATGTACATCGCCGTCGGCAAAAAACAGGGCGTGCCGACCGAAAAACTGCGCGGCACCATTCAAAACGACATCTTGAAAGAATACATCGCCCGGGGCACCTACATCTTCCCGCCCCAGCCCTCGATGCGCCTCATCACCGACGTCTTCGCCTATTGCAAAGACCACGTGCCCCGCTGGAACACCATCAGCATCAGCGGCTATCACATCCGCGAGGCGGGGGCCACGGCCGTGCAAGAGGTGGCCTTCACCTTCGCCAATGCCATCGCCTACGTGGAGGCGGCCCTCCGGGCCGGCCTGCAAATCGATGATTTTGCGCCGCGTCTCGCCTTCTTCTTCGTGGCCCAAAACAACCTGCTGGAAGAAGTCGCCAAGTTCCGGGCGGCGCGCCGTCTGTGGGCAGACCTGATGCGCGACCGCTTCGGCGCGCAGAATCCCAAGAGCATGATGCTTCGCTTTCACACCCAGACGGCCGGTGTAACCCTCACTGCCCAGCAACCGATGAACAACGTCGTGCGGGTGGCCATCCAGGCCCTATCTGCTGTGTTGGGTGGAACCCAGAGCCTGCACACCAATAGCATGGACGAAGCGCTGGCCCTGCCCACCGAAGAGTCGGTGCAGGTCGCCCTGCGCACCCAGCAAATCATCGCCTACGAAAGCGGCGTGGCCGACACAATAGACCCGCTGGCCGGCAGCTATTACGTCGAACACCTCACCGACGAGATCGAAGCCCGCGCCCGGGATTACCTGGCCCGCATTGACGACATGGGCGGCGCGCTGGCCGCCATCGAGGTCGGCTACGTCCAGCGAGAGATACAAGAGAGTGCCTATCGCTACCAGAGAGCAATAGAGACTCAGGAGCAAATCGTCGTCGGAGTCAATCGCTTCCAGGTGGCCGAGGACCACAAACTCCGCATCCTCCGGGTGGACGAATCGGTACGGGCGGCCCAGATCGAGCGGCTGCGGCGACTGCGCGCCGAACGCGACAACGACGCTGTTGAGCGGACTCTGACCGCTTTGCAAGACGCGGCTCGGAGCGACGACAACCTGATGCCCTTCATCCTGGAGGCCGTGGAAGCCTACGCCACCACCGGCGAGATATGCGGCGCACTGCGTCGCGTCTTCGGCGAATACCAGGCCCCGGCGACCGTCTGATAGAAGTACAGCGCGGAACTGCGAGAGAGAGACTTCCGAAGGTCTTGACGACCTCGGAAGTCTAACCCCAACCGCAGTCGTACCTTTTCAGGGTGATTTTGATGTATGTCATTCTGAGAGCGTGTTTTAAAAGTGCTCGTAGTAACGACTTCAGTCGTTGATCGCTTGCATTATGAAGCCTAAAACGACTGAAATCGTTACTACCAATGCGCAGATTGCGACTTTCAAAACGCGCTCTGAGCGACCGCAGGGAGCGAAGAATCTCCCCTTGCGCCAGACAAGCGGTTTCTCGTGTCGTAACCGAGATTCTTCGCCTTCGCTCCGCTCCGGCTCAGAATGACAAGGTACATCGTTTTCATCTTGAAAAGTATCGTAGGCCGAGTAATGCCGGGAGGGAATAAGGCGATGAGCGAGGAGAAAGAAGTTCACGAGGCCCCGGCCACCTACGTGGCCGAGCGAACCGTTGGGCAGATGAGCGTGTCGGAACTGAAAGACCTCATTCGCCAGGTGATTCGCGAGGAGCAATCGTTCCACCTGGATGACGAAGGCTACCTGGTTTTCCACAACGAAGCGGCCTACGCTGCCTATCTGGATACCCTGCCCGACAAATATCCCAGCGAAATCCGGGCCTATTACATTGACGAGCACGGCTTCAAAGTTCGCTATAGCGACTACGAGCCGACGCCGGAAAAGGCAAAAGAGCTGGAAGAAGCCCGGAAGGAACCTACTGTGCCGGCAGAGGAGGTGCTCCAGGAACTCCGTGAACTTGGAGTTGACCTCTGATGTATGGCATCGAGTATCGCAAACGGGCGCAGCGACAGATCAAGAAGATTGCCAGGCGCGACCCGCAAGTCGCCAAAGCCATCTATCAAAAAATTGTGTGGCTGGCAAAGCACGTAGATAACATAGCTCACGAGCGCCTTGCAGGGCACGATGAGTACAGCCTGCACAGCGGTTCCTACCGCATACCGCATCCTTTACAGCCTGGATCACGAGAAACGTCTGGTCATCATCGAAGACATTGACCAGCACGATGCCGCCTATCGGCGCTTGAATCGCTGAGCCGCAACACCCAACAGGGTGCATTTCAATTCTATGGCAGGATGCGTCTTTTATCTGGCCCGGCATCAGGCGATAGCGACTAAAGTCGCGCCTGCAGGCCCCAGGCCGAGGCGTCGGCCTGCGCCGACGCGCTGGCGTCCACGGGAGGTGGACGCCTGGCCGTCAGGCCTGCAGGCGCGGTTTCAACCGCGTTTGTGCCCTGGCACAAAATCCGCCATAAAACTGAAATGCGCCCCACCCAACACGAAGACGAGGTTTTATGCTCAAGAAAGTTGACCACATCGCCATCGTCGTCCAAGACCTGGATGCAGCTCTGAGCGTGTACCGCGATGCCCTGGGCCTGCCGTTGGAGCGCGTGGAAGACGTGCCCGCCGAAAAGGTGAAAGTCGCTTTTCTGCCCATGCCCGAAGGGGACGGCGAGATCGAACTGGTGCAGCCCACCACCGACGACACCGGCATCGCCCGCTACCTGGTCAAGCGCGGCGAGGGTATGCACCACATCTGCTTTGAGGTAGACGACATCCGGGCCGCGATGACCAAAATGGCCGCCTCCGGCCTGCAAATTCTGGAAGAAGAACCACGCCTGGGGAGCCAGGGGCAAAAATACGTCTTCATCCACCCCAAAACCGCCCACGGCGTGCTCATCGAGCTGTACGAGCGCCCTAAATAAATCAATAAATCTCACATATTCTAAGGAGGAATTGAACCATGCGACTGGAACCCCCTGAAAAAGTGACACGAGAGCAGATCGTCCTCGATGTGCGCGAGATCGAGCCTCTGCTCCAGGCCCCGCCGATGGACATGAAGCCCTGGCCGCCGGCAACGATCACCCTCCGAGATGGCCGCGAGATGTACATCCGCGAAGCCAAACTGGAGGAAGCGCCGGCCCTGATGGATTTCGTAAAGAAAGTGATGGAGATTGACCACGACTTTTATGACATCGTGGGGGCTCGGGTCTACGCCGAGTTGATGGGCTGGTACCGCAAGCGGCTCAAGGATCCCTACGTGTTGGTGGGTATGATCGACGGTCAACTGGCCGGCCTGGTGAACGGCCGCCTGATGAACGAAGACATCAACATCAGTCACCACACGATGACCTTTATCCGTGGCGGTCGCATCGGCGCCGCCTTGTTCTACTGCAAAGCCTACTACGCCTTCGAAATCCTGGGCAACGAAGAGTTCTGGTCCACTTACGAAAGCTACAATGGCTGGCGGATCGGGAGCGTGTTTATGGCCCAGCCCAGTTACCCCTGGCCCGAATACCAGCACGAACTGGGCGGCGCTCGCGTTTACTACGTCACCAAGAAGTATTGGGATAGCTCTATTAAGAACTACGCCCGTGAAATGGTAGGCTCCGACCTGAACTTCGACGTCTCGGATGAGGTGATCAAGGCCAACGAAGTTCTGCGTGTGCCTGACAAGGTGGCGGTCTAGCTCCACCCCGCTTGGCTGATCGGTGACAGGCACTTGCAAAAGTGCCTGTCACCTGCTGGGTAGTTACGCTCAGGGCCGGGATTGGGGGATGAGGGGATGAAAATTAGGAAAATCCCCTCATCCCCCAATCCCGGCCAACCCGCCCAACCAAAAAGTAGTTGACATCGTTTCAAGCTGGTGCTATACTTGGGATTGTTCGCAAAGGAGCGAATGCTATCGTTTGTGCTCCTCGTGACCAATCTGCTGACAACGGTCTTTTTGCCATCTTGGGTTGGTTGTTGTCAGATTGTCCTCACCCAATAGTTCGCTATTGGGTCCAATTCCTCTACGAGTTAGCGTTAAATATCTTCTCAGGCAAGCAGTCGAGGAGGACTCAGGGGCCTAAGATATTTTAGTTTCGCCGTGTTGACCCCCATCCATTACGTTTGTCGTGATGCGCTGATTCCCACGCACTGACATAGCCTTGCGCTCAAGAGGGACGCGCCGATTCTCGAATCCGACCCGGAAAAACCGATCCTCGATTCAGCTAGCCCAATCCTCAGGAGGTTACTATGGCAGTAACGAAAGTGGAAGTCCGATCCGGCGCTTATTACGACTCCGTGGTCCTTATGCAACTGCAACGCTCCCTGGCTGCTTTGCCCGGCGTTCTCGACGCCGGCGTGGTGATGGGCACCGACGCCAACAAGGATGTGCTGGCTCAGAGTGATCTGCTGACGCCAGAAGCGCAGGCCGCCGGAGCCGATGACCTGGTCATCGTCGTCCGGGCCGAGGACGAGGCCGTCGCTCAGTCCGCGCTGGATCAGGTGGATGAACTCATCGCCGCCCGCCGGCGTGGGGGAGTGGAGGAAGAGTATTTCCCCAAGAGCCTGGAATCGGCGGCGGAGATGATGCCCGACGCCCGATGGGTGCTCATTTCCGTCGCGGGTCGTTACGCGGCCGGTGTGGCCCGCGACGCGCTGCGCCTGGACAAGCACGTTTTCCTCTACAGCGACAACGTCTCCCTCGAAGACGAGATCTCACTCAAGCAGACGGCGGCCGAAAAGGGGCTGCTGGTGATGGGACCCGACTGCGGCACAGCCATCGTCAATGGGGTGGGACTGGGCTTTGCCAACGGCGTGCGCCGGGGACCGATTGGGGTGGTTGCCGCGGCCGGAACCGGGCTGCAGCAAGTGACCTCCCGCATCCACCAGTTGGGAAGCGGCATCACCTGCGGCCTCGGCACCGGCGGACGTGATCTTTCCGAGGAAGTGGGGGCGGTCACGATCCGCCAGGGACTCGATCTCCTCAGCCGCGACCCCGAAACGAAGGTCATCGTGCTCGTCTCCAAGCCGCCGGCGCCCAAAGTGGCCGAAGAGGTGTTGCGAGCCGCGCGCCGGGCGGGCAAGCCGGTCGTGGTGGAGTTCATCGGCTATTCTGCCCCGGCCCGGCAGTTGGACAACCTGCACTTTGCCGCCACCCTGGACGAAGCGGCCGAACTGGCGGTGCAGTTGGCCGCCTCTCCCCCCGCCGCAGAACCCGCCGCCGACTTGAATCTAGAGCGCTTTGCGCCGGGCCAGCGCTACCTGCGCGGCCTCTTCTCCGGCGGCACCCTGGCCTACGAGGCCCAGCTAATCCTGAAAGGCTATTTGCCCGGCGTCTACTCCAACGCTCCCCTTGATAAAAGTTACCGTCTGGCCAACTCGCTGGTCAGCCAGGCCCACACCATCGTGGACCTGGGCGAAGACGAATTCACCGTGGGCCGCCTGCACCCAATGATGGACAACGACCTCCGCATCCGACGGCTGTACCAGGAAGCCGACGACCCGGAGGTGGCCGTCGTCATGCTCGACGTGGTGCTGGGCTATGGCGCTCACCCCGACCCGGCCAGCGAATTGGCCCCTGCCATCGCCAAAGCGCGTGCTCAGGCAGAAGAAGCGGGGCGATACCTGGAGGTGGCCGTCGTCGTGACCGGCACCGACGAAGACCCACAAGACCTCAACGCCCAGATTCAGCAATTGAAGGATGCCGGGGCGTGGGTAGAAACCAGCAACGAAGCGATGGTGCGTTACGTGGGACGGTTGGTCCGGGCCCTCGACCAGGCTGCCAACCCGCCACCGGCGGAGACGATGAAACCGGTGGACCTGGACGTGTTGCACCAGCCCCTGGCTGCCATCAACGTCGGCCTGGAGTCCTTTACCGAGAGCCTCAAGGCTCAAGGTGCGCCGGTCATCCAGGTAGATTGGCGGCCCCCGGCCGGTGGTGACGAGAAGTTGATGGCGATTTTGGAGCGGATGAAGAAGAAGTAGGGAGGGTATACCTATGGACATCGAAAAAGCCAATGCTGAAGCCACAGAACGAATGATGGAAGCCCGCCCCGTGTTGGTGGGGCTGGCCAAAGCGCGAGAGGTCATCCCCGGCATGCGCGATAATCTGCTGCTGCACGCCGGTCCCCCCATCACCTGGAAGCGAGCGTCCGGGCCGATGCGAGGCGCGATCACCGGCGCTTTGATTTTTGAAGGGAAGGCGAAGAACGAAGCCGAAGCCCAGGCCCTGGTCGAATCGGGCGAAATCGAGCTGGAACCCTGTCACCATCACCAGGCTGTTGGGCCGATGGCCGGTCTCATCGCCCCCTCGATGTCGGTCTACATCATCGAGAACAAAACTCACGGCAATCGGAGCTTCTCGAACCTGAATGAGGGCTACGGCAAAGTGCTGCGCTATGGCGCTTACAGCGAAGACGTGTTGGAGCGCCTGCGCTGGATGGAGGAGGTGATGGCCCCGCTCCTGGCCGATGCTATCGAGGCCAGCGGTGGAGTCGACGTCCGGGCTCTCCTGGCCGAAGCCTTGCACATGGGTGACGAGGGGCACAACCGCAACAAGGCCGGTTCCCTCATATACACCAAGTCCCTGGCACCCCACATAGCCAAAGTAGCCAAAAGCCCCGACGTCGCCGCGGAGGTGATCCGCTTCCTGGGCGACAACGCCCTGAGCGTGCTCAACCCGGTGATGGCCGCCTGCAAGGCCATGGCCGACGCTGCTCACGGGATCGAGGGTAGCACCATCGTCAGCGTGATGGCCCGCAACGGGACCGACTTTGGCATCCGGGTCAGCGGGCTGGGCGACCGTTGGTTCACCGGGCCGGCAGGTATCCCCAAGGGCCTGTGGTTCCCCGGCTTCACCGAGGAAGACGCCAGCCCCGACCTGGGCGATAGCACCATCACCGAGACGGCCGGCATCGGGGGCTTTGCTATGGCCGCCGCCCCGGCCATCGTCACCTTCGTCAGCGGCACGCCCAAAGATGCTCTGAACGCCACGTTGGAGATGTACGAGATCACCTACGCCGAACACAAATACTTCACCATCCCGCCGCTGGACTTCCGGGGCACACCGACCGGCATCGACATTCGCAAAGTGGTCGAGAAAGGCATCACCCCGCGGGTGAACACCGGCGTGGCCCACAAAGAGGCCGGCGTGGGACAGGTCGGCGCGGGCCTGGTGCGCCCGCCGATGAGCATCTTCCAGGAGGCGTTGGTGGCCTTTGCCGAGGAGTATGGGATTTAGACGAATGACGAACGACGGAGGACGAACGACGACTGTTTGTCTTTCGTCCTTCGTCGGTCGTCGGTCTGCAACAAGAGAGGGAAGGATACTATGGACCGGGAAGAATTCATCCAGATGATGGCAAACGCCAAAATGTACGACCTGACCCAGGGGTGCAGCATCTTCACACCTCCGTGGCCCGGCGAAAAGGCACTGGAAATCCACTTCTTGAAACGAGTGACCGGCGCCTACGGGGGTGGTCCCGGTGCCAACGGTCAGTTGATTAGCTGGAACAACACCGTCGGCACCCACCTGGTGGGCGAGCGCGCCTTCCACTCCGGGGCCAGAGCTATCGCCGACATTCCCCTGTCGGACCTGTGTGGCCCTGGCGTGGTGGTAGACATCTCAGACCTGGTGTCGGATTACAGCATCTACACGCCGGAGATGATCACCAGCCGGGCCACCGTCAAAGAAGGCGACATTCTGATCATCAACACCGGCTACCACAAATACTCCTGGGACCTGCCCGACGTCTACTCGGAGACGGCCCAGGGCGGAGTTGAGTCCAAAGAATTCGGGTTCCTTGTGCGACACCCCGGCCCGTCGCTCGATTTCTTCAAGTGGGCCCTGGACATGAAGCTCAAGGTCATCGGCGTGGATTGCGGCTGCGCCGAACACCCGATGAACACCAACGTCCGCTACATGCACGAAAACGAGTTCAAAAAGGCGGAGGCCAAACTCAAAGAAGAGCACGGCAAGACCTGGGACGAGATGTTCCCGCCCGATGAATACTACGAGTTGACCCACATCACCATGCCCAAGTCTCACCTGCTCCTGGCCGAATCCATCGTGGGCGACATTGACCAACTGAACGGTCAACGAGCCTGGATCATGATTATGCCCATCCCCTTTATGGAGGTTGAAAGCGCCTGGTCGCGCGTCGTCGCCTTGCAGCCGCCCGACGGCATGAGCGAGGAAGAGTTCTTCCAGATTATGGACTCGACCGAGATGCTGGACCTCACGTTGCCTTTCAGCGTCCAGACACCCCAATGGGCCAACTACGAACCCCTGTCTGTCAAATACGTCAAGCGGGTTGGGGGTCAATACTTTGGCATGGGGCGCAACAGCTCCATCTGCACCGCCAGTTTCCACCTGGCGACTCACATGGACGGCGAGAAACACTTCTGGCCGGCGGGCCGGACCATCGGCCAGGTTCCTCTGGAGGAGTGGGTGGGACCGGGCGTCATCGCCGACATCTCGCACCTGGTCAGCGACGCCAGTGTGTATACGCCCGACATGATCGAGTCGGTCGTGGAGGTCCGCCAGGGCGACATCCTCATCATCAAGACCGGGTGGCACAGATATGGCTGGAACAGTCCGGATTCGGACGAATTCCGCTATATGATCAAACATCCTGGCCCGTCGCCCGACTTCGCCCGGTGGTGCGTGGACAAGCAGATCAAATGGATCGGTGTGGACGCGGTCAGCGCCGACCACCCGATGAACACCATCCAGCGCATCTGGCATCCCAAGACGTTTGAGGAGGCCAACCGCAAGCTGAAAGAGGCCTTCGGCAAAGACTGGGACGAGATGTATCCGCTGGATCAATACTATCAGGATATGCACCTGAACCTCTTCCCCAAGCGCATCGTCCACGCCGAGAACCTGGGCGGCGACATCGCCACGGCGGAGAGCGGTCGCTACTACATCGGCTGCTACCTGCAAAAGGGCATGGAGTGCGCCTCGATGTGGGGCCGCTTCGTCGCCTTCAAAGAGGGAGATTAGCGGTCCGTTTCATGAAGTAGGGGCGAGGCATTCCCAACGTGGGGTTTGCCAGGCCAGGCCCCTTTGACGAACCGAAGGACTTCACAGCGCAAGGCTTTGGTCAGAGGCTCATGTCTAGAATCTGTGCATGTCATTGCGAGCGAAGCGACACTTGCACCGCACGCAAGTGCAGGTGAGCAATTCCCCCCTCACCAACGGCTGAGACCGCTCACCTGCCCCACCGCAGTACCCCGTACGGGGCACGCAGGTGCGGGTCGCCTCCGGCTCGC
>JAJRXB010000250.1 GCA_024276515.1 Chloroflexota bacterium | reverse complement strand
CCCCGCAAGCGGGGGGGACGAAAGGGGGGGCGACGCTCGCGGGGGGGACGAAAGGGGGGGCGACGCTCGCGGGGGGGACGAAAGGGGGGGCGACGCTTGCGGGGGGGAAGAAAGGGGGGGCGACGCTCGCGGGGGGGACGAAAGGGGGGGCGACGCTCGCGGGGGGGGCGAAAGGGGGGGCGGCGGGAGGGACGAAGGGGAGAGCGGCGCGGGTGGCGGCGGTGGACTGTGCCCACATCAGCCCCAGCCAACCGCGCACCATCTCCGAGGGTGTCACCCTGCACACCCTGTGGGGCGAGATCGCCTATCGCCTGGCCGGGGTCGAGGGCTACGACATCGTCCGCCGGAGCGACGAGGATCGCGTGGCCCCCGGCAGCGAAGCATTGGAGAAACTCTTCCAGGTCACCGGCCCGGCCCTCATCCTGATTGACGAGACCCTGTCTTACATCACCAAAGCCAGCGGCATCCCCGTGGGCAAAGGATACCTCTCCGACCAGGCCCAGGAGTTTCTGCTGGAACTGACCCGCGCCGTCAACGCCACCGACGACGTGGCTCTGGTTCTGACGATGACCTCCAGCGAGCAGGAGCAGATCGGCGAGGCAGCCATCAAGGCCGCGCAGGAGATAGACACCGCCATCCGCATCCTGCGCCGTACCCGGCAGGTGGAGGTCAGCGCCGAACGGGAGGAACTGTACGAGATCCTGAAACGCCGCCTGTTCGACACCGACCCGCAGCAAATCGAGGCCCAGGCGCGGGGTGTGGCCCAGGCGTATTGGGATTATTACCGCGCCCACCCCAACGACTTTCCCCAGGAAGCCCAGTCTCCCGAGTACCGCGAGTTGATGGTGCGTTCTTATCCCTTCCACCCGGCTCTGGTCGAGATATTGCGCGACCGCTGGGGCAGCATCAGCGGCTTTCAGCGCACGCGGGGAGTGCTGCGACTGCTGGCCATGGTCATCGGCGACCTGTACCAGCAGAAGCACACCGCTCCTCTCATCCAGTCGGCCCACGTCAACCTGGACGATGGCGAGATCCGCGCCGAACTGCTGGAATACGTGGACAACAGGGGAGGCTACGAGTCGGCCATCTTCTCCGACATCGGCGGCACCGACGAGTCGAAAGCACCGTACCTGGATCGCGTCACCGGCGGCGACTACGCCCGCCACGGCATCGCCACCGGCCTGGCCACGTCCATCTTCATGTACTCCCACAGTGGGGCCACCCAACGGGCGGCCTCGGCCGAGCGTCCCCAGTTGTGGCTGGCCACGCTGCAACCGGGTATCGTGCCCGCCCTGGCTGCCGACGCCCTGGCCAAATTGCAGAAGCGTTTATGGTATCTGGAAGTCCGCGAGGGCACCTACCGTATAGACAGCCAGCCCAACCTGAACCAGATGCTGGTCACGCGGGTGGACGCCATCCGCCAGGAACCAGACCTTATCAGGGAGCAGGTACGCCGGGCAGTAGAAAAGGTCGTGGGACAGCGGCCCTTTCCCGGCCTGGTGATCTGGCCGGAGGAGCCGGGGCAGGTGCCCAACCGCGACAAGTTGACGCTGGTCGTGCTCGACCCGCAGTATGGCTGGGGGGCGGACGAGGCGAAGCAACGAAGGACACGGGAGTTCATCGAGGGTATTCTGAACAGGGCCAGGAACACTTTCCGCCAATTCAAGAACACGTTGGCTTTCACCCTGCCCACGGCGGAAGGCGTGCGCGTGATGGAAGACACGGCGGTACGCTTGCTGGCGCTGGAGGCCATCTACCGTCAGTACAAGAGCGGCGGTCTGTCGGAGATGCAGATGGAGGAGTTGCAGACGAAGCTGGAGCAGGCGCGCAAGGGTCTGCCAGGGGCCGCGTGGGGAGCCTATACCGTCACCGTCGCTCCCGCTGGGGAGGCCGATGGGGAGACGACGCTGTGGGTGCGGCAGGAGTACGGCTTCCCCGGCTACCGGCCCGGCGAGCACAGCGTGGCCGAGCGGGTCTGGAAACGGATGATGGACGACCAGCGTCTGTTGGAGCGGCTGGATCCCCGGCTGGTCAGCGAGGGCAAAGGGGAGCAATGGCGGCTGTGGGCAGCCGATGAGGAGCAGATCAACGTGGCCATGCTGTGGGACTACTTCTGCCGCTTTCCCTACCTGCCGATGCTGACCGGGCCGGAGGCTTTGCAGCAGACCATCGCCTGGGGAGTGCAGCGGGGGCTGTTCGCCTATGCCCTGGGGGATGGAGGGACCTTCGACACTATCTACTTCCGGCAGTCGCTCCCCTCCGGCGACTTCGCCATCGTCGAAGGAGCCTGGCTGTTGCGGCCGGCGCTGGCCGAACGGTTGCTGAAGGAGGATGAGAAAGAATCACTGCCACCGCCCGGACCTGGGCTCGAAGAAGAGCCAGGTGTAGGCGTAGACGTGCGGCCACCGCCCCCGAAACCACCGCCCACTCCGCCGCCGGCCGTCTACCGGCGCGTGATCATCGAAACACCGGTGGACTGGCGGCAGTGGTACGATTTCTACCAGTCGGTCATCAAGCCGCTGGCGGAAGCTGGGGTCGAGGTCCGTCTCCACCTGCGGCTGGAGGCCAGTGGCGAGGTGGACGCCAACCTGGTGGACCTGAGCGTGAAAGAGAGCGTGCTCCAGTTCAACCCGCAGGGGAGCGTAACGGTGGAGGAGTGAGTGGGCGAGGCATACTCTAGATCTGTCGCTGCTCTCTCCTGACCAAGGCTTCGCGGATGCAGCTATGTATCCGCCAGTACACGCCGGATTCCTGCCTGGTCATCCAGCCCTGGCTGCCGGGGTTGGCATAGCCTCTTCACGACAGGGGTCACGAGTCCCTTACCTGGGAGCTGGCGCGCCGACTTCTGGCGGGGGGCGTGACCTCGGAAATTCCGAGGTCGGATGAAGAAGGGGCGGTTGTCAGGGATCAACAAATCCCCGATGGGGCCAGCCTGCTCCCTGACGCTGAGGGGCCACCGGCGTTCACCTGCGAGCAGTGCGGCGAGCCCATCGCCGATTGCACCGCTGGCGGCCGGACGTGGACGGTTTCGCAGTTGGTGGACCTGGCTGTAGCTGGTGCCCAGCCGCTGCTGTGCGGGGTGTGTCTTGGGAAAAGCGAGAACCTGACGGGATGAATCGTTTTGGAGTTTCCGCCGGCCCCTCAGCCGGAGTCTGCTCGCCTTGACAACCTGCCCAGACAATGGTACACTTTAGTCCGGGACACCACGGCCGACCAGAGAGCAGCCAGGACGATAAACCGCGACAGGGTGGCTTGCCTTGTCCCTTTGCCGGAGTGTGAAGAATGAGCAGAATGTCTGAGATTAAGGAGCGTG
>JAJRXB010000249.1 GCA_024276515.1 Chloroflexota bacterium | reverse complement strand
GGCAGTTCTCATCGGAGCGCCGGAATCCCTATTCCGGCGGCTCCCTTGAAAGGCCCCCCAACATCCTCGATGGAGAATAGACCAACAACACTCAACGGGGAGACTATCCATAGCACAAGGCGGTTGAAACCGCTCCTGAAGGCTTGGCGGCCCGGCGTCGGCGCAGGCCGACGCTCGGCCTGGAGCCTTCAGGGGCGACTTCAGTCGCTTTATCGCTTGAGGACGGCCGGCAAATACACGCTGATAGGATCGGCGATGGCGACGGCATCGGCTGTGCTGGTGATTCCACCCCCGGCAGTGAGAATGGCGCTGTTACGGATGGCGGCGGGGCCCGAGATAATGACGGGGGCGGTGAACACGATGTCTACCACCTGACCTACGGTCGGGGTGCCGGTCCATTCGATGCGTCGTGCGCCGGGGACGTAGGTGACGACCCCGGACGAGGCGGTGGGAGTCCCCGGTTCGCCGAGACCGGCGGGCAACACGTCGGTGACGGTCAGCGCTTCGCCGTTACCGACTAGGCTGAGGGTGTAGGTGAGAATCTCATCCCGGTGGGTGGCGACGGGCGACACCTGTTTCGAGAGCGAAGCATCTGGCAGGCCGTACACAACGGTGAGCCTGGGGCGTGCCGACGCCGTGGTGGACTCGGAGGCGACGAAATATTTGCCGCTGTGGTAATAATAATCTGCTGCGTACAGGGCGAAGTCCACAGAGCTTTCGCCGGCGGCGTAGGCTTCGGCCACGGCCTGCGTGGCATTCCACTGGTGGGGTGTGAGCGGCCAGGGGGGACCCATCACGTCCACCCAGGTGCTGGTCAAATTTTCGCGGGCCAGGGGGGCGTTGTTCCAGGTGATGATGTTTTCCTGCCAGGTGTCGTCCAGCGTGTGCAACCAGATGAGAGATGACCGGGCCTGAGAGGGGTCTGAATTGCCGAATTGAGTCAGGGTGAGGGTGGCCGATATAATCGTGCGGCCCGGGGGGAGGTCGCTCAAGTCGAAGCGCAGATACGTCTTGTTGAAGCAAGGGTAATCGGCGATGTCTTCCTGGTTTTGAATGTAAAGGTCGGAGTGATTTCCGAAGTTGCTGTCGAAGGCTCCCTGACAGGTGGCGCCACCCCCGACGAAGGCGTCCTCCACGTCGCCGTCTGAGGAAGTCCACGTCCCTTCCTCCACCGTTGACGACGGGACGTATGGCGGCGGGTTAAAGGTGAGCTGGCCCCAGGTGTTGGGGGCGGTGCCGTTTGCCGTCTCCGGCCAGCTTTTGTCGGGAATGGCCGGGGAGCCGGTTGCGTTGTCCCGGTCGTGCATCACCACGGCCAGTCCCCAGGTGGTGCCGTCGGGGGGTGGCCCCGATAAACCCAGACTGCTGAACGGGATATAGAGGTCTACAATCCAGCCTTTGTCTTGATTGCCGTTGTTGTTGAGCGCATCAGGATCACCACGCCAGTTTGAGGCGGTGGTGAAGCTGACGTTGGCCGGCGACCAGCCGCTGCCGTCCCCTTGCCAGGCGGCCTGGTAATCGGTCCGATCTTCCCACCAGTTGAGTTGAGCGACGAAGCGGTAATCGTTGGCGTTGGGGGTTGTGCCTCCCTGATCGCCCACGTCCAGGTAGATGGTGACGGCGTCCCAATCCGTCAGGTCGGGGCCGGGGGACGTATCGTACCAGAGGTAACGGTCAATGACCGACACGTAAAGGCGAAGGTGCTCGTCGTTGTAGCCCACACGCACGTCCACGTAGTTGTCGAGGTCCTGCACTTCGCCGAACCAGAAGATGGCCGAGGGACCCAGATAGACTTTACCGGTGAAATAGGGGGCATTGACCCGGCGCAGTGGCGGCCCTTGGGCCAGCGCCGGCGTTATAAAGGGGGATGACAATAGGGGAGCGCCTAACCAGAGCAAAAGTGACACGAGCAAAAAAACGGTGCCTGGTCTCTTCCCTGTTGCCATAGTATCTCCTTCCTCGTTTGCTCTTGGGCTTGTTAAAGTGAGGTGTTTTCGCCCATCGTTTGGCGAATTATCCGGACGCGAACTTGCCGTAGGACCGTTTCGACGGCCTATGCCCGGCGTTGACCCGCGCATAGTTCCCGTGCCGTCAGATTGGTCGTCTCCCACATCCAGGATGGATGCCGGGGGACAAGAGCCAAAGAGCCACAGAACCGCAGTCCAGGTGGAATTGGTGGGATAGGAATGGAGGAAGTTTCAGAATGCCCTGTGCAACCCGGTGACGTCGGGTTGTGTGTCAGCCCAGTGTGCTCTTGTGCCCAAAAGTCGCAGACCCCGATGAAGGGCCTGCACGACACCTATGTTACCAAAGGTTTTGGTCGAAATGAATAGCGATATGGTACCACGTTGGGCAATCGTTAGCGATGGGTAGAGTGACGGTAAGGTGAGCGTCATTTTGGGATGTGTTTCAAATGAGGTGACAGGCTGGAGTGCAAAATTCATTCTGTCGACAGCCCAAAAAACGGAATAAATTCCGCACTCCAACTGAGATGCAACACACCTTTTTCGTTTTTAGTTTCTCTAACTTATTTCTAATTAACTTCTGAGTGCTCTCTAAGAATAGGATGTTACAATTTTCAGCAGCTTATGGAGAGTGGGGGTAGTCCCGGTGGTTGGGAGGAACTGATGATCCGCTGCTGTGTGGGAATTATGGCCTATAACGAAGAGGCCAATATCGGGCGGTTACTGGACGCGCTGCTGGCACAGGAGACCGAAACGGTCAGCGTCGAAGAAATCGTCGTGGTGGCCAGTGGTTGCACAGACGGGACAGAAGAGATCGTCGAGAGATTTGTCGCCCGGGATGACCGAATACGGCTGCTCCGGCAACCCCGGCGCGAGGGTAAGGCCTCGGCTGTCAACCTGCTGCTGAGAAGCACCCAACAAGAAGTTGTGATTTTGCACAGCGCCGACACCCTGCCTATGCCCCACACCATCGAGGCGTTGGTATCGCCCTTCGCCGATCCACAGGTGGGGATGGTGGGGGGACGCCCGGTGCCGATGAACCCGGCGAACAATTTTATGGGATATGGCGTGCATCTTCTCTGGGAGTTGCACCATCAAATTGCACTGCGGCGTCCCAAAATGGGAGAACTCATCGCCTTCCGCAATATCTTTCGGCAGATTCCCTACGATTCGGCGGTGGACGAGGCCAGCATCGAGCCTCTCATCATCGGTCAGGGGTTGCGTCTCCTCTATGCTCCTGATGCCGTCGTCTGCAACAAAGGCCCGGAAAACGTTCGAGACTTTCTCAAGCAGCGCCGTCGTATCTTCGCCGGACACCTTTACGTGAAGGATATGTTGGGGTATCAAGTTTCTACCATGAATAATGCCCGCATTGCCTGGCTCCTCGTCAAAAATCTCAAGTTGGATTGGCGCTTCTTCACCTGGGGATTGGCCATCGTCGCTTTGGAGGTCTTTGCCCGGCTGTGGGGGACCTACGACTACCTTATCTGGAAGCGTAAACCGTTTGCCTGGTCCATTGCGGAATCCACCAAGGACCTGGCAGAGGCCACCTGAGCCTGCCTTTGCGGTTTGAAATCCACCGCAAAACCTTCGCAAGGGTTTCGTTACCTGAGTGGTTTGACGATGTCACATTAGCGTAAGTTGAGCAGTTCGGGCCACGAAAAGCGCAAAATCGTACGCCCCGCAGGTCCAAACACGAAAAGAGCCGTTCTCGTTTTTCGTGCCTTTCGCATATTTCGTGAGCTTCGCGGTCCGAATTTCTGCACCGCAGATCTAATGTGCCATTGTCAAAGTAGCAGCAATTGGGGGATGAAAAATGCTTGGGGTATTGCCTCGGATTCCGCTCTATCAGATGTACCGCAAATTCGGGTGGCCCCGACTGCTTCCCATAAACCTCACCCTGACACCCTCACCCCGGTGCAATTCCCGCTGTCTCACCTGCAACATCTGGAAAAAACGAGAGGATGACCTGACCCTGGCCGAGTGGGAGCAAATTTTTCAAAGCCTGGGCCGGGCTCCCTTTTGGGTCACCATCAGCGGCGGGGAGCCCTTTCTCAACCCCGAGATCGTCGAGTTTGTCCGGGCGCTCTATCGTCACTGCCAGCCGGGGATTATCAACATCCCCACCAACGGTCTGTTGGATCGAGTTGTCCCCCAGCGGGTGGCAGCCATCGCCGAGAGTTGCCCTCAAACGCAAATCATCGTCAACCTCTCGCTGGACGGAGTCGGCGAACAACACGACCACATCCGGGGCGTGCCGGGCAGTTTCGCCAAATTCGAGAAGACCTATCGCGCCTTGCGCGAGCTCGACTATCCCAACCTGGCAATCGGGATTCACACCGTCATCTCCAAATTCAACGTGCGTCACCTGGACCCGGTGTTCGATTACGCCCTCAGCCTGTCGCCCGACTCGTACATCACCGAAGTGGCCGAAGAGCGGGTGGAGTTGGACACCGTGGGGTCGAACATCACCCCCGCTGCCGATGAGTATCACCGGGCGATTGACCGGCTCATCGCTCGTCTGAATCGGCGCACGTTCCGGGGCATCTCGCAGATCACCCACGGGTTTCGGGTGGAATACTACAAATTGGTCAAGCGCATTCTGGTGGAACGGGCGCAGGTGATCCCCTGCTACGCCGGCTGGGCCTCGGCCCAAATCTACGCCAACGGCGATGTGTGGCCCTGTTGCGTGCGGGCCGACACCATACTGAATCTGCGCCATGTGGGCTACGACTTTAAGCGTGTCTGGTTCAGCCCGGAGGCGGATCGCATCCGGCGCAGCATCTATGCCAGAGAATGTCACTGCCCGCTGGCCAACGCCAGCTACACCAACATGCTCCACAATTATCAAATTGTGGGCCGGGTGGCGTGGAAAGTCGTCCTCGCCTGGCTCCTCCAACGGGGGGTTCAATCCAGTCCCCGCCCGCTTCGTCAGCCAATGCGTCTCGAAAGCAGATGAGACCGATGCCGTGGGAATGAAACAGGGTGGTGACATCGGATTCCGCTGGGAGGAGTAGCCGTTGAAGGTTTTGGTTACAGGGGCGACCGGATTCATCGGCTTGACGTTGGTACGAGCTCTTGTGCGGTCAGGGTATGATGTGCGAGCCCTATCGCGCAGCGGAGATGTGCCCGATACGTTGAGGGGCTTGAACATCGAGATACACAAAGGAGATTTAACGGTCCCCGCGTCTCTGAAGGGCATAGCAGAGAGCGTTGGGGCTGTTTGTCACCTGGCTGGCGTGCTGGGAGAGACCTGTCCCGACGAGGAGTATTATTACCGGCTGCATGTTCAAGGAACTGCCAATTTGCTGGCCGAGTGTGCCAATCGCCCCATTGAAAAGTTCGTCCATTGCAGCACCACCGGGGTATTGGGGCCGACCGGCGGGGAGATCGCCGACGAGAGCTATCCCTATCGTCCCTCAAACGTATACGAGGCGACGAAGGCCGAAGGAGAAAAATTGATCCTTCGGTGCGCCCGCGAGAGACGCCTGGCAGCAATTGTTCTGAGGCCAGGGATGGTCTACGGTCCGGGCGATATGCACCACCTGGGGCTTTATCGGGCTATCAAAAAAGGCTATTTCTTTTTAATCAACCGGGGGAAGAGTTATCTGGACCCCGTCTTTGTCGAAGACGTGGCGCAGGCCTTTGTTAAAGCCTTGCAAAGCACCGACTCGGCCGGGCAAGTCTATATGATCGCCGGGCCCAGGCCAGTTACGGTGCGTGAGTTGGCCCAGACAATCGCCAATACATTGGAACGACCACCCAACTTTCTGAATCTTTCTGTCTGGATGGCGATGTCGTTGGCTAAAAGCCTGTCGTATCTTTCACGGCTGGTTCCATTTAATCCGTCGCTTACGCCCAGCCGAGTGAAATTCTTGACCGAAAGTCGGGCCTGTTCCATCAGCAAGGCTCAAGAGCGGCTTGGATACGAGCCCATCAGCCTGGATAAGGGCATCGCCCGGACCGTCGCCTGGTACAAAGCGCATGGCTATCTGTAGAAACCAACCTGTTGCTTGTTCTGTCATCATTCCCTCATACAACTCGGCTCGCACCATCCGGGCCTGCCTCGATTCGGTGCTGGGGCAGCGAACCGATCTGACATACGAGGTCCTGGTGGCCGACAGTTCCAGCGACGCGACACCTCGTATTGTTCGTCGCCATTACCCTGATGTCAGGCTGATTCGCTTTCCCCGTCAAACGGACCCTGGCACAGCACGGAACGCGGCTGTGCGACAGGCTCGGGGCGAAATCTTGCTGTTTACCGACTCGGATTGCATTGTCGCGCCTGATTGGTTGGAACAGATGGTGCAGACGCATCGAGATCTGCCGGGGTGTCGTGTGGTGGGGGGAGCGGTTGTCAACGGCAATCCCGAGACGTTGGCAAGCGTCGCTGGCTACCTGATCGAATTCAGTGAGTATATGCCCTCGGCTCCGGCCGGCGTGGTTCGCAGCTTGCCGACCTGCAACATCTCCTACCGGCGCGGAATCTTTGAGGAGTATGGTGGCTACGTGGGAAAATACTACCCGCAGGAGGATTATTTTTTCCACTGGCGTTTGGTAAAAGGCGGGGAGCAAATTTACTTCAACCCGGCCATTCAGGTTCGGCACTTTCACCGCAGCACCCTGCCAGACTATTTGCGACACAACCGCCGATTTGGCATCGTAACGGCATGTGTCCTCAAGGTGACCGACCTACCTGGTGCATTTTTGGCTCGACATCCCTGGCTGGCTCCTCCATTCTTGCCCTTCCTGCCCTTCATCAAGTTCTTCAGAACCAGTCTGCGCGCATTGCGCTTTGCGCCCGACATATGGCGGCGTCCCTTGGTCTTTCCTGTGATGTTGCTGGGGCTTTTGTTCTGGGGAATCGGCTTCATCTGGGGGATATACGGCCCTTGCTTAGATGACACCCAATCCTTTCGTCGCCCTACAGAGACGAAGTGGGCGAGGATGACAGAAGCGGCCGGTGAAACTTCTGAATAACTGTTCAAGGAGACGGTAAAAACGATGCACCCGGTAAGGCATTGGCGCAACTTTCAGCAGCGATACCGACTGATCGGCTCCCAGTGCAGCAGTTGTGGGGCCCGGCTTCTCTCACCCGACCGGCGCTGCCCGGCCTGCACCTCCTTAGTGCGGCATGAGCGACCGCCGATGGCCTTTCCACCGGCAGTCGCCCCCTCGCCGTTACCCGGGTGGCGACAGGCGCTCAGGGAAGTGCCCCGCTTTCTCCGCTGGCAAGACTGGGGCCCCAGCAAAGTGCCCCTCATCAGCACCGTCTGCTTCTACCTGGCCCTGACCTACGGACAACGGTCCTTGGCCTTGGCGCTTGCCATCAGTCTGACCTTTGTGCTGTTCGCTGCCAGCCACTCGGCACTGGCCTATGTGCTGAACGATTGGGGCGACCGCTTCTCTGACCGGGAGCACGGCAAGTGGAACGCTTTTCTGGGGCTGAGCCAGAGGCGATCGTTGATCGCATTAGGGGTGCTGGTTTTGGTAGCCGTGTTGTCGGCCGTGCCCTTCGTGAGGAAGCCTTGGTTCGTCCCCCTTTGGCTGTTGTGGGTGGTGGTCGCAGCCTCGTACTCGCTGCCCCCCTGCGTCTGAAGGAACACGCTCCCTGGCGACAGGGAGTGGAAATCCTGGCCCAATGGGTGCTGCCCGTTTGCCTGGCCTTTGCCGGGTTTGGCTACTTCGGCGGTTGGGACATGATCCTCTATGCCCTGGTGTTGGCCGCAGCGGGGACGAGTCTCGATTGGAGCCATGTTCGGGCTCCTTACTTCGCCAGTTATGAAGGTTAAGAAAATAAGCGGGTAACCGATGCATAGCACAAGGCGGTTGAAACCGCTCCTGGAGGCCTGGTGGCCCGGCGTCGGCGCAGGCCGACGCTCGGCCTGGAGCCTTCGGGGGCAACTTCAGTCGCTTTATCGCTTGTATGCCGAAATAATTTCTTAAACATCATCACTGGGGGGCGGTGCCCGCTGATGAGAAAAGATGAGCACTATGCTTGAGGGCCAAAAGCGGACAGAGAACCGCCAGTTGACCCTGGCTCTGCACGGCGCAGTCTATCGCCTGGAGACAGCCCGTACTCCCTTCCTGGCTTATGCAAAGGAGTATCTGGCCGATTTCACGGCCGCCAGGAATGCCTTGCCCGACGTGCTGGTCCGCCTGCACTGGGACACAGCGCCGCCAAAGTTCTGGCACAATGGGGCCGTGCGTCGCTGGGGGCGGCGCATTTTGCAGCTCGACCACCAGGCAGGCCGCAGAGTCTTGCAGACGGAGGTCCTGCAACTGCCCGGCCTGCAACTCGATGCGAGTTGGTCTGCCAGAGGGCTGACCATTGACGCCTACTACCAACCCACCTCCCGGTTGGAGCGCCTGGCTCACTGGCTGGGGCGCGAGACGGCCCGCCTCTTCGTCACCCTCATTTACTACCTGGTCTACTTCCCCTTGATACACTACCTGGAGCAAACCCGGGGTTGGCACCTGTTGCACGCCGGGGCCGTCTCGCACCCGGATGGCGCGTGGGTTCTGGCCGGCCTGCCCGGCAGCGGCAAGTCCACCTTCACCCTGGCCTTGCTGGCCGACCCCCAGTTCCGTCTCTTGTCCGACAATTTGTTGCTCTTCGACGGCGAACGAGTCTATGCCTGCCCGGAGCCTATCCACCTGAGCCCGGTCAGCCACGGGCTGTTGCCCTCG
>JAJRXB010000248.1 GCA_024276515.1 Chloroflexota bacterium | reverse complement strand
GCACCCCCGCGACATCCTCAAGGGAGTCGTGGCCCTCTGCGACTACGAGGGAGTCCCCTATCGCCTGACGCCGAAACTGATTGACGAAGCCTGCCAGGCCTATTTTGTGAAACCGCAATCGCCTGAAGCTCAGGCAGATGGCTGAAGTCGTCACTACAAGCATTTTTCAGACACGAACTGAGGCGACGAGGAAGAGACCTCACACCGTCCCCACCGATTGCGATGACTGCTGAGACAGTTATGTGAACCACGAAACGCGCCGCGAAACACCACCCTGGGGCTGGATTTTGGCTGCGCTCGGCGCTCACACGGGGTGGGGAGCCTATCCCGTGCTGACCCGCTATCTGCAAACGGTCAGCCACCTGCCAAGCATGTCGTTGCTCGCCCTGGGCAACGCCCTGGTGCTGATCGTGCTGGGGGCCACCGCCCTCTCGCGTGCTGTAAGCGTCCACCCCTCCCCAACAGCGAGGGGCCGGGGGAGGGTGAAGTCGCGCCCGGAGAGAGATTCCGTCCCGGATGCAGGGAGTTTCTCCGGCGTCCCCTCCACCCCGACCCGCCTCCTGTCAGGGAGAAGGGGTAAACACATACCGCGCGTTTTGTGGCTCCTCCCGGTAATCGTCGTCGCACGCTCAACCACGCACCTGCTGGCTACCCGCTTTACGCTGGCAATTTACGTGCAACTGATCACCCTGATGACCCCATTTCTCGTCGCCCTGCTCAGCGCGACGTTCCTTCGCGAGCATCTTCCTCCCTACACGGGGCGTGCGATCACCCTTTCGCTGGCGGGCGCGCTGATGATGATGAGCGGCGAAATCGGACAGGAGGGAGTGCAGTTGACGCTGACCTCCACCGACCGGTGGGGCATCGGGCTGGCATTGGTCAGCAGTTTTTTCCTGGCGATGTATATGATCGTCGTGCGCCGCACCGTTCAACACAACGTGCCGGCCGAAGCCGTTTTCGTTGTGCAATTGGTGGCGCTGGTCAGCATGACGGGACTGCTGAGCTTGTTGCTCGGTGAGGATTGGGGTCGGTGGCGGACGATGGGGATAACCGACTGGCTCGTCTTCGCCACGTTCACACTGGGAGTGTTGGTGGGGGCCAACCTGGGGCAGATCGGCGCGCTGCGACGGCTCGGCGCACCGTTGGTCAGCAGCTTGCTGGCGTGGCGACTGGTCAGCGCGCTCATCGTCGCCGCGCTGCTTCTCGGCGAACGGCTGACCTCTTTTGGGCAACTGCTCGGCGCGCTGATCGTGCTGGCGACCATCACCTGGTATTTGTGGCAGCAACGGGCCAAACCCGTCGGCAGCAGTCAGTAGACGAGGGAAGCTCATAGCCCCCGTCCGCGGGGGCGTCCCTTCAAAACGAAGGAGGCATAGCGCGGCCTCCAGCCGCAACCGAACTTCTATGGATGTCATTGCGAGGAGCGTAGCGACGAAGCAATCCCTGTCCACAAAACCGGGGGAGGGTCTCCCCAACCTGGCAGGAGATTGCTTCGCCGCCGGGTTCTGCAAAAGCCGTTCCGCATCACCCTTCGGGTACTTCGCCAGGGATGCTCCACTCCCCACCCCCTACATCGGAGTCTTATGCAGTATGCCTCGCTCCACGACATATAGTGACATCGTAAAATTCGCCAGAGTCCAGTACGAGAAAAAAAGCACCTCTCGGACCTGTTGACTTTTGACTCATCCTCAAATATACTCTGATCAGGCACGATTCAGAGCGATTCGGCCAGGAAAACGGGTTTCTGATCGCCCTTTTCGCCAGACCACAAAAAACGTCAGAACCAGGGCGATTTCTTCGCCGTAAATGAGGGGCATCGTCACGCTGCTTTTTCCGAACAGAGCGCTGGAGTAGCCAACAATGGGGACACAATCAATTCGGACGTATCGCTATTATCTCGTCGCAGCGACAATATTGATGGTCAGCCTGGGTTGTGCGCTGGGAAGCCTGTCGGGCGGTGAGCCACTCGCCCCGACGCCTGGCCCCACTCCCACACCGGTGGTCGTCGTTGCCACCGCCGCGCCGCTATCCCAGGCCGACCTGGCCGCCCTCGACGTGGAGGATCGGCTCATCAGCAATCTCTACGAGCGGGTGGGGCCATCGGTGGTACACATCACGGCCCGGGTCATCACCCTCGATTTCTTCTGGGGCCCGATGCCCAGCGAAGGAACCGGTTCCGGCTTTGTGCTCGACCAGAAGGGACACATCGTCACCAACTATCACGTGGTAGAAGGTGCCGAGAGTGTGACGGTCATTCTCGCAGATGGGACGGAGGTGCCGGCACAAATCGTCGGCGTGGATCCACCCAACGATTTGGCGGTGATCAAAATTGACGTGTCGCCAGACAAGTTGGTGCCGGTCGAGTTGGGCGATTCCAGCACACTACGGGTGGGCCAGCGAGCTATCGCGATTGGCAACCCCTTTGGCCTGGACCGGACTCTCACCACCGGCGTCATCAGCGCACTGGGCCGTCCCTTGCAAACGTCAAAGGACACGGTGATCTACAACGTGATTCAAACCGATGCCGCCATCAACCCGGGCAATTCCGGCGGCCCCCTGTTGAACTCGCGCGGGCAGGTGATCGGTGTGAACACGGCCATTCGGCAGAACGCCGAGGGAATCGGCTTTGCCGTGCCGGTGGACACGGTGAAGCGTGTCGTGCCCGAACTCATCGCCCGCGGACGCTATCCCCATCCCTGGCTGGGTGTGTTGGGGTATTCGCTCACCCCCGAACTGGCCCGCGCCCTCGACCTGCCGTCCGATAGCGGCATCCTGGTGGCGCGTATTTATCGCGGCAGCCCGGCCCAGCAAGCCGGGGTGCGAGGTGCCTCACACGAAGTCATCGTCGGCAACCGGCGGCTGCTGGCCGGCGGCGACATTCTGATAGCGGTGAACGACCACCCCATCAACAACTGGGATGACCTGCTGGAATATCTGGAGGAGAACACCCGCGTGGGCCAGGAGATAACCCTCACCGTGCTCCGCGATGGCGAAAAGCTGACTCTGACAGTCACCCTGGCGGAGCAGCCCTAGCCGGGACTATTTGACTTTTGCCCCTCCCCGCTTTATGATAAAAGCCGAACCTTGCCATAGAGTAATCTCCCTCTTGCGTGTTGGCGGCGAGGGGAGGCAAGTCCTCACTCACCCCCGCCTGCACCCCCTCCCTCTCCCAAATTGGGAGAGGGAGGGGGTTGGGGGAAGGGAGAGGGCAAGCCCTCGCGCTCCCAAACATCATCAACGCTTAACGGGGAGACTACCTGCCATAGGGAGTGAATCGATTGGGTGAACTGGGTGATCTGTTGCGCCAGTCGCGGGAGCAGTTGGGCCTGAGCCTGGAAGAAATCGAGGCCTTGACTCGCATCAAGCGTGCCTACCTGGAGATGCTGGAGGCAGAAGATTTTGAGGGGCTCCCCAACCGGGTTACCGCGCGCGGCTTTTTGCGCAACTACGCCTCTGCGTTGAAACTCGACGTGGACCACGTGCTGGAATTATATGAGACAGAAGAGGGAGGGGCGAGCGCCGGCCAGACTGCACCCTCTGAAAGGAGGGTGCAACTCAAAAGCATCTCAATGACCCCTCCTCCGCGGTTTTCGCCCGACTTGCTTATAGGCTTTCTTTTGATCACGGCCTTGCTGGGCGCCATCCTGTACTTCGTCTACCAGCAATACCTGCTCCCCCTGGAAATAGCGCCGCCCGCCAGCCTCGACTCGCCCACGGACGAGGCAGCGATGGTCCTTCCCACGCCTACACCCGAGCCAACCGATACCCCAACGCCCACGGTCACCCCTACCCCCCTTTTTTACACTGGTGTGACCGTCGAACTGCTCATCACCGACGAGTCGTGGGTGCAGGTGTTGGTAGATGGAATCAAAGCTTTTGAAGGGACACTGCAAGCCGGTGAACGGCGACATTGGACCGGGGACCGCCAGGTAGCTGTGCGGGCCGGCAACGCCGGGGGCGTGGAGGTCATCGTCAACGGCGAGTCTATGGGCCTGATGGGCGAGCCAGGTCAAGTCGTTGATCAGGTATGGGAAAAACTCGACGCGGAACCTGTCACCCCAAGCCAAGAGGGTGCCGCCGACACTCCAACGCCTACCCCCAATCCTTGAACGTGGGGGCGAGGCATTCCCAGGCAGCCCCCTACGCCCCCCGACGAATCACCTCTTGGGAGACCAACCACGTGGAATGCCTCACCCTTATAAGTTTTCAGGATTCGCCTGGAACAGCCCAAAACGTAGGGGCGTTCGACCGAACGCCCCTATTGCCATATATGGAGACCTTCCCAAAGAGCCTTTTTAACTATTTCAAATAGTCCTTGAGTCCTTTTGACGTAAGGCCACAAGACGTGATAAAATTTGGTAAGATGTCAGAATATTCGATTGTTTCGTTATCGCACAAACGTCCGGGGCTTCGATGCAAGGCGATTCAGAACTTGTACTGGTAGTTGATGATAACCAGGAAATTATCTCGTTCCTGGTCAATACCGTGTTGCCACACTGCGGATACCAGGGTGCGGCGGCGACATCTGGAACCCAGGCATTGAGCGTCATCAACCAAAAACACCCCGACGTGATTCTGTTGGACATCGAACTGCCCGACGTGACAGGACTGGACCTGGTTGAGCAATTGCGCCGCCAGGGTGTCAAAACGCCGATCATCATAATGACTGCCCACGGCTCTGAGGAGGCGGCCGTGCGTGCCCTCCGACTGGGCGTGCGAGATTACCTGATCAAACCGTTTTCCGCCGACCAGGTCGCAGCCGCCATCGAAGGCGCCCTCTATTTGACTCGCCTGGAGGAAGAGAAGGAACAACTAACCCGGCAACTGAAACAACGGGTACAGGAATTAACCACCCTGGAACGTATAGGCAAGTCGGTGGCAGCCATTCTCGACCTGGATACCCTCCTTAACCGCATCGTTGAGGCGGGTGTTTTTATCACCCGCGCAGACGAGGGCTTTCTGCTGCTGCTCGACGAAGAAGCTTCCGAACTGTACTTGCGTGCGGCCAAGAATTTAGGAGAGAAGCACGCTCGTCTTATGCGGCTTAAAGTGAAGGATAACCTGCTGGGCCAGGTCGTGCGTAGCGGCCAACCACTTCGCCTGGGAGATGGGGAAAATGCCGAGGGCAAATTAAAAGTCGCCACCGGCTATCTGGTCCGAGCCCTTTTACACGTGCCCCTCGTTGTCCGCGACCGGGTCATCGGTGTGCTGTCGGTCGACAACCGCACGACCCGGCGGGCCTTCTCCCAAAACGACCTGGAGCGTCTCTCGGCCCTGGCCGATTACGCGGCCATCGCCTTGCAAAATGCCTGGCTGTATGGGGCGCTCAAGGAGCGCGCAGCCCAAATAGAGGCAGCCTACGCCGAGTTGAAGGAGCTGGGCCGACTCAAAACAGAATTTGTGCAAGACATATCGCACGAATTGCGCGTGCCGCTCACCTTCATCAAGGGATACGTAGACCTGTTGCGCGAGGGCGCTTTTGGCGAGATCAAGCCCGAGCAACTGGAACCCCTGGACATCATCGCCGAGCGAACAGAACGGATCAACCACCTGGTCAGCGATATACTCACCCTCCAACGCCTGGAATCGGAGAGTCTCCAGTTGACCCAGGTAAATCTGGTTGAGATTGCCCACACCGCCATCGACGGCGCGTGGGCAGCGGCTCAACGTGCCGGCCTGATCATCGAAGAGGAGATTCCCGAAGATCTGCCACCCATCATCGGCGACCCCGATCAATTGCCGCGCGTCTTCGACAATTTGCTCAGCAACGCCATCAAATTCAGCCCCGACGGCGGAAAGGTGACAGTGCGTATCTACGAGGATCGCGATCAGATCAACGCATACATTTCCGACACGGGCATCGGCATCTCACCTGACAAATTGGAGCATTTGTTCTCCCGCTTTTACCGGGCCGGCGAGGCGAAACGCAAGCGCATCGCCGGCTCTGGGCTGGGGCTTGCCATTGTCAAAGCTATTGTCGAGGCGCATGGGGGACAGGTGGCCGTGCAAAGCCGTGAAGGCAAGGGAAGCACGTTTAGCTTTTCTTTGCCCAAAGCCGGCCCTGAAGCAGGTCCCGTCCCACCGCCCCCCCAACTCGACAGATTGCGCCAATAGCTTCGTCGATTGTTCCACCAACAAATTATTGACGGAAGGGGACACTCGCTATGTCGAGGTACCATCCTTTGCGAATCTTCAGCGGCGACGCCAACCGCCCGCTGGCTGAGGAAGTAGCACACATCCTGAGCACCTCACTGGGCGACCTGACCGTGACGCATTTGCCCGACAGTGAGATTCACGTGCAAGTCAACGAGCCGGTGCGCGGCGAGGACATCTTCGTCATCCAGCCCTGCGCCAACCCGGTCAACGACAACGTCGTGGAACTGTTCCTGCTCATCGACGCCTTTCGCCGGGCTTCGGCGGCCAGCATCACCGCCGTGATGCCTTATTTTCCCTATGGCCGGCAAGAGCGCATGGCCAAGGGCCGCGAGGCGATCAGCGCCAAAGTCATTGCCTCGGTGCTCGAGATGCTGGGTGTCAGCCGGGTGATCTACTTCGACGTGCATGCAGCCGCCATTCAGGGTTTCTTCAACATCCCGGTAGACCCGTTGAGCGCTTTTCCCACCTTTGCCGACTATTTTCTGGACCAGGGATTGGAAAACGCGGTCATCGTCTCCCCCGACACCGGGCGGGCCAAGCTGGGCAGTCGCGTTTCAAGTATGATGGGTATCCCCCTGGTGCTCATGCACAAGCGACGGACCGACTTCAGCTTCGCAAAAGCCACCCACGTGGTAGGCGACATCAAGGACCGGATCCCCATCGTCATCGACGACGTGATCGCTGGCGGCAGCGTGCTCGACACGCTACCCGCGCTTCTCGACGCCGGGGCACGTCCCGAAATCTACCTGGCCATCACCCATCCGGTGCTGGTGAAAGACTCGCTCAAAAAGTTGGACGCGCCGTACATAAAAAAATTGGTGGTGAGCAACACCATCTACCTGCCGCCCGAAAAGAAACACCCCAAAATTGAGGTGGTTTCTATAGCCCCGGTGCTGGCCGAAGTCATCCAATTGGTACACGAGGAAAGATCCATCACCCCGGTGCTGAGCAAATTGCCCGGCGCCCGTTGATTGCCTGTCGCATCAAGAACCAGCCTTGTCCACAGAGTGCAGGAAGGCGGCACTGACCTCGGGCAGAGCAGTGTTGATGAACATGCCGCTGCCCAGCTCAAACCCGGCCGAGCGGGTCACCCGGGGGATGATGGTCAGGTACCAGTGAAGATATTCGACGCCGGGGTCACGGACAGGCGCCGAGCGGATGATGTAATTGTAGTCCGGGTCTCTCAGACCCACGTATAGCTTGCGCAACACCTGGCGCAGCAATTGTCCCAGATCGGCCAGTTCGTGGGCGGTGACGTTCAGGAAGGTCGATTCGTGGCGGCGGGGCAGAATCCACATATGAAAAGGGGACAGGGCGGCGTAGGGGATAAAAGCCACAAACCGCTTACTTTTGGCTACGATGCGGGCGTCGTCCTTTAACTCGTCGGCCAGCATATGGCAGAAGACACAATATCCCGTATCATCGAAGTAGCGACGGGCTTCCTCGATGCGGGCGCGGATGCTGTAGGGCACGATGGGCAGGGCGATGAGTTGGGTGTGGGGATGTGCCAACGACGTGCCGGCGCGCTCGCCGTGATTCTTGAAGTAGACGATCTGCTCAATGCGTGAGTCCTGTGCAATCTCCCGGCCCCGAATTTTGAAGACTTCTAACGTAAGGGTAACCTCAGCCGCCGACTCCAGCGCCGGGCACGTGTTGTGCTGCGGTGCTTCGACCAGCACTTCATGATAGCCTACGCCGGAAATCTGCCGGTGCACGCCATTGAAGGTGCGTATCCGTTCTCCCTCGCGTTGCAGCGCCGGGTATTTGTTGCACACCACCCGCACCTGCCACGGACCCCGTTCTGGGATGCGCATCACCTCCAGGTCGAGCTCCTCGTTGCCGGGACAAAAGGGGCAATCGGCTTCCCACTCAGGTTGGTCTTCGGTCAAAGGGCGCGGGGGTTGCACAAACTCCTCGGGCCGGTCAGCTCGTTCGCTGGCAATGATGACCCACTCTTTGGTGGCTATGTTTTGCCGCAACTCGGGCATTTCGCCGTTCCTTGCTCAACCTTCTTCTACTTCGGCTATTTCAGCCTCCAGCAAAGTGACCAGTTCGCTCAAAATCATCGCCGTTGCGCCCCACACCACCTGGCCGTGGACGTGGAAAAAAGGGATGCGGCGGGGAGATTCCAGGTGGGGGTCTGGCCAGTATTCCACCCGTCGGATGGATGGGTCCAGCAGCAAGGCCAGGGGGACCTCCAACACCTCGGCTACTTCGTTCGGGTCGGGACGGAAGGTGGGCCGGACCTCTCGATGGGCGACGAAAGGATGAATGCAATAGTTGCTGGGTGGCGTGTAAAGCGTCGACAGCCGGCCGATCACCTCGGTGCCGTCGGGCGGCACGCCCAGCTCTTCGCGCGTCTCCCGCAGCGACGTTTGAACCAGTGTCTCCCCATTTTCACGCGCGCCGCCCGGCAGTGAGATTTGCCCCTTGTGCGAGCGGACCGTCTGGGTACGCCGGGTCAGCACAAAGTGGAGCCGGCCGGCACGCGGGTAGAGCAAAATGAGGACTCCCCCCTGCCGGCAATCGGGGGGGATGGCGAAGTTTGGGTCCCAGCCGGGGCGGGGTTGGGGAGCCATTTTGATTTGCGCTCTCACGCCGGGCAGCGGACGCGACAGAGCGCGGCGGACGTCGTCCACGGTTGGTTCGATCATCTCTCTCCAGCTACTTCGGCTGCCATGCGCCGGAAGAACTCGACCATAAACGTGTGGCGTTCCTCGGCGATGGCGCGGGCGGTCTCGGTGAAGAGGGTGCTCTTCACTTTGCTGAGCTTGACGGCAAACTCCTTCATCGCCGTGTGCTCGTCGGCGTCGGGTGCAGCCCACAGGCGTTGACCCCGGTGCGCGCCATAAGCAAAGGCGCGAGCGATGCCCACCGCGCCGATGGAGTCGAGCTTGTCGGCATCGTACAAGATTTTGGCCTCCAGCGTTTGGGGCGGTCGGTCCACCCGGAAGCGGTGGGCTTCGATGGCGTGAGCCACCGCTTCGACGAACGCCGGCGGCTGGCCGGCCAATATCTGGCGGGCGCGGCGAGCGCCTTCGGCGGCGTGCTCTGGGATGCGGCCAGCGTCCTGGTCGGGGCGGGCGACGTCGTGCAACAGCGTGGCCGTCCGCAGCACCGCCATATCGGCTCCCTCGGCCAGGCCGATGCGCTCGGCCAGGCGATATACGCGCAGCACGTGATCGAAGTCGTGGGTGGAATCGGCCCCACCGTCGTACAGGGCGCGGGCCTGGTCAATCGTGAGCATCCTTTCCTCTCGCGAGAGGGGATCATCGCGCCTGGGGTTGTGTCAGGCCCAGGGTTATTCTCAATGCCTGGTCAACGGCTCTCAGTAGACCTCCATCCCCGGTGCGTTCCAGTCTTCCTCAAAGCTCAGCAGTCGTTCACGGAGATCGGCTGCTTCCTCATTCGAGCAATTCGATCTTGCCATCTCGATAGATGCCGCGCACGCTGGTGAGCATCGGTTCACCTCATGTCGACCATTCTGCCTGCTCGCCCACATTTTACTCCAGACCGACCGAAAAGAAAAGCCTCCTGCGGACGGGGGTGCACGAACGATCCGCCCTGCTCCCTGGCCCGGAGGCCATCTGTGCCGCACCCCAGGTGGGCGATAGCGAAGGGTCTCGTTTTCACACCGAGGAGATGCTTCGCTTCGCTCAGCATGACACGAAAACCGGCCCAGTGTCCCTATCAACACTATTGAGGGAAACTACCGCTCAGAGTTACTACTCGGGTGCCAGGCACTTTTGGCAGATAACCTGAGCCAAAATCAGTTTGTACGCGCTGTCAACCTGGCAAAAAGACGCTTTTATAAGTGCCTGGCACCTATGCCTGAGCAGTAACCACAGAAAACTAAAGTGTTACGAAAAACAGATCGTTCGTGCACCCGGCGGACGGGGCCGATCAGCTGGCGACGGGCAGCGTAAAGACGAAACGGCTGCCACCGCCGGGGGGGTCCTCGATCCAG
>JAJRXB010000247.1 GCA_024276515.1 Chloroflexota bacterium | reverse complement strand
TTTCGCCGTTGTTTTACGATGGCTTTGTGCCCTACTTTATGGCCAAGGGCGCTCGGGGTGTGATCGGCACTGAATGCGAAACACCGGCGCTGTTCGCCGCCGAGTGGGCCAGGCGATTCTTCAATCGTTTTCTGAGCGGCGAGGAGTCGTTAGGTCGCGTGTTCCTGGACCTGCGCCGCGAGTTTTACTATCAGCACAACAACGTGATGGGGTTGCTTTACGCGCTCTACTGCGATGGCGACACGCAAATTGTGCCCGGCGTGCAGGTGGCGTAATCTATCTTACAAATCCCTTATGCAGAAAGGATAATCTTATGCCCGAACAACCCGTTTCAAATGCTGCTGCCGATCCGGCTATGCGCCGCTTTCGGGAATACGTGGCGGCGGTGATCGCTTTGGTCGTCGTTATCGGCACGATTGGGATGATGATCATAGCCATAGGCTACGTCAATTCACCCGACCTTAATCCATCGGAAAGGTTTGCGCGCATCAAAGACCTGCTGCTGTTCATCAACCCTTTGCTGGGCGTCGTCATCGGCTATTACTTCAACAAGGTCACCAGCGAGGCGCGCGCCGAAACCGCCGAGACAGCGGCCCAAAGCGCCATGGTCAGCGCGCAGCAGGCAGCCGAGGCACGCAAGAGCGCCGAAGAAGAAGCTAAAACGGCCAAGAGCGAAGCAAAAGAGGTGAAATCTGCCTTAAAGGAAGTAGGCCAGGCAGCCGAGAAGATGATAGCTCAGGCGCCGGCGGTCGGCACCCTGGGCGTGGAAGAAGAGGGCGAACCCGTCGAGGACCCACGCCTGGAGCTCAAAATGGCGTGGGCTCGCGCCAAACGCCTGGTCGAGTAGCCCTCGCCCCGGAATAGGGATTCCGGGGCTACGAGATCGCCCCGGGGCTACGAGATGGGGCAATGAGCACCCCGCAGCGCCGGAATCCCTATTCCGGCGCGGGCAGAAAACACACGAGATGGGGCAATGAGCGCCCCGCAGCGCCGGAATCCCTATTCCGGCGCGGGCAGAAAACACTGCCTTTCTTACCCCAGGCTGTGGCCGGTCTCCGACCGAGCCACAACGGGTTTACCAATTTACCAACCATGACAAACCAAACAGACATCCCACAACCAGTTGGCGTGGACCCTTTGAAGGCCGCCTTCGACAAGGGGCTGGCCGCGGTCAGCCTGCTGATAACGTCTCCCCTTCTGGGGTTGGGCGCGCTGGCGATTCTGATAGATGGCTTGATCTGGCCCGAAGATAGAGGCCCCATTTTCCACCGGGAGACCCGTATCTCGGACGGACGGCCCTTTTCGCTGTTCAAGTTCCGCACCATGCAGGTCGGCGCCATCGAGGAGGCGCGCCGGCAGGGCTTGACGGTCAAGTACCTGGAACGGGCGAATCGCGGTCATACCCGGGTGGGGCGCTATCTGCGCCGCTGGTACCTGGACGAGTTGCCGCAATTGTTCAACATCTTGCGGGGCGAGATGAGCTTTGTCGGCCCTCGCCCGCCCGCCCCCTTTGAGTATGAGCGCGAACTATCCGAGGGGAACGTGCGCAAGAAGCTGGCGCGGGCTGGACTGGTGGGGTTGCAACAGGCAAACAAGGGGCGCACTCACGGCTTTGACGAAGAGATCGCCCTCGATTATGAATACGTGGCCCGGGTGAGGACGATGACCCCCTGGCAACGGCTGGTTTATGACGTGTCTCTCCTGCTGCGCACCGTGCGGGTGCTGCTGGAGGGAAAGGGGTTGTGATCGTTCATGCACCTCCGTTCGAGCTCTGTTGACATATGTTTCCTGGCGTGCTAAACTTAGAGCACACACCCATTGATTCGCCCTTTGGAGGCAAAAAATGTCCAAGACCGACACCCGAAGAGCTATCAGCGAGATCGTGCTCAACCCTTCATTCCGGCAGTGGGTCCTGCAGGATGCTGAAAACGCATTGAGTCGGTACAAACTGAAGGAAGTGGAAGTGGAATTCCTTCAGTACCTGGCTTCTGAGGGCCTGCCTGGCAACCTGGACCAACACCTGCCGCCCTATCGCCGTCCCCGCCCGGGCACACTGGGTGGCGGGCCACCCGGCAGGCCCCTGGATTAGCTCACCCAACGGATTAAGCAAGCGGATTAGCGGATAGTGGCCCCGGTTGGGGGGGGAGACATTCATTTCCAGTACTTACGCAGTTGAATGCTCGGAGAGGGTTTGTAACCCCCGGTTGGAGTGCAAAACGCCTCTTGGGAACTAAAACGCAGGTTACAAACCTGCTTCGAGCGTAACTGCGTAAATGCTATCACTTATCCGTTGACGATCGTCCGCCATCGGCAAGGCGGCCGGGCCTTTTCTCTCAAAAGACTAATAATGATGCTCTGGAAAGTGGCCGGGCGGCGGGAATTACCGAATCCTCTGATGGAGGTGAAGACTATGTCACGCGAACACCTGGAAGCAATCGTTCGTCGGGCCATCAATGACAGCGCATTTCGTGAGTTGTTGACCAGCGACCCCGACAGTGCTCTGAGCGGTTATGACCTGTCTGAGGAAGAGCGTGAGCTTCTGGCCAACCCACAGGGCGCGGACTTTAATGAGTTGCTGTTGAATTTGGAGCCTCGCGTTTCCAAAGGGGGTGGTCCTCCCGGCGGCCCGATGGACTGAAGTTCATCTCCAGAATGTAATCGGGTTGATGGCGTAACCGGCTTTCTTCGAATGTATCAAACCTACGAACTGTTCGACCTGCGCATCTTTCGGGGCCACGAAGGTGTCTATCCTGTCGAAGTCCTGCGCTCGCCGGCCGGCGAAGCGGCCGGTGAGTTCACCCTTCCCTTCAGCCAGACGGAACTTCGTACCATCCTGGAACAGCTCGAAACGGGCCAGGTAGACCGCGATTTCCTGCAGACCGTCGGCCGGCAACTGTACCAGATGCTCTTCGTGCCCCCTATTCAGCGACGCTACAGCGAGAGCCTGGCGGGTCTGGGCGACGCAGAGGGGTTGCGCCTCCGCTTGCGGATTGATCCGCCCGAACTGACGTCTCTTCCCTGGGAATTCCTGTTCGATCCCCAGACCAACGAATTTTTGGCGCTCTCGCCGCGCGTGCCGCTGGTGCGATACGTGGCCGCCGGCACCGTCGAGCCGCTCCAGGTCGAAGCGCCGGTCCGCCTGCTGCTGGTCGTCTCCAATCCCTCCGACGCGCCTCCCCTGGACACGGGAAAAGAAGTGGCCCTGGTGCAAGAGGCGCTGGCCCCGCAGGTCGCATCGGGCCATTACGTGGTAGATTTGCTGGAGCACCCCACCCTCCACCAACTGGCCGACAGCCTGCGCGAAGGGTATCACATTTTGCATTACGTCGGCCACGCCTACCTGGACCCCAACGACGGCCAGGGGTATCTTGTTTTGGAAGACGAAGAGGGCGCGTCGTTGCCGGTGGATGCCGACGCCCTGTCGCCCATGCTCAAAGACACCTCGCTGCGCCTGATGGTGCTCAACGCCTGCGAGTCCGGCCGCTCCCCCGGCGGGAAGGTGCAAATCGGCGGGCGCGACGCGCAAATGGGGCTGGCTCCGTCTCTGGTTGCCGGCGGCATGTCGGCGGTGGTGGCCATGCAGTTCCCGGTGCCCGATCAGAGCGCCATCCTGCTGGCCCGCGAATTTTACTCGGCGCTGGCCGACAACGTCCCGGTGGACGCGGCCCTCAGCGAAGCGCGCAAGGTGATCCACGCCGAACTGGGCGCCGATTGCCTCGACTGGGGCATCCCCGTCCTCTTTATGCGCGCCCCCGATGGGCACATTCTGGAGGTCAAGCCGCCGCCCAGGCCAAAAGGCGAAGCCCTCTTTTCGACGCGCGGCTGGATCGCCGTGGGCGCGGTGGTGGCTGTGCTGCTGGCCCTGTTGGGCGCTCTGGCCTTCAGCGGGCTGCTGACGGCCGGCGTCGTTGCCCTGCCGACCCCCACACCCACCCTCGTCGCCTCGCCGGCCGAGGCGAACGAATTCCTGGTGTTGGTGGCTGATTTCTACCCCAAGACCGATGACATAAGGGTGGAAGTTCCGGCCCGGCTGGAGCCTCAGATTCAAGCGGCACTGGAAGCCAACCAGGTGCCCAATGCCCGCGTCCTCGGCGTGCCCGATAGACCGGCCAGCCCCCAGGATGCCATCGCCCTGGCCCAACGGTACAACGCTTCGATCGTTGTCTGGGGTTGGTACGACACCTATGGCCTGGAAGCTCGCGTGGAAGTCCTCGATAGTCCCTGGCTGGAGAGCATCGGCAAAGGCCGGCCCCTGCTCACCAAACCATCCCAAACGCTGAACGAGGTGGATATTTACGGGGTCGCTCCCGAAACACTGCGCGCTTCCATCCGTAAAGAATTGGGCTCCCAGATCAATTACCTGGTGCTCTACACCGTGGGACGCATTCACTACTGGCAGGCCGTCAACCTGCGAGAGGCCGGTGATCCTGCCTTCAAGGATGAGTATCGGGCTGCCTTGCAGCTCTTTGACCGGGCTATCGCCGAATTAGAAGGGATTGGCTCCGTGGACCCGGCTATGCTGGGCGCGGAAGCCCTGTTCTATTCCCGTGGGGCTGCTTACCTTCGCCTGAGAGAGTGGGACAGGGCGGCAGAGGCTTTTCGGCGGGCGATTGAAATCAAGCCCGATTATCCCCAGGCCCACTACAATTTGGCTTACGTGTATCAATGGGGGCGCGATGGCACAGAAGAGGACCTCAACGCGGCCCTGGAGCAATATCGCCTGGCCGCCGAAACCGACACCACCTCCGACCGGTGGGTGGCGGCCGAGGCCTATTATAATATGGGCTGGCTCCAGGAGAACATGCTGGGCGACTACCGCCAGGCCGAAGCCAACTACCGCCAGGTGCTCGAGATCGACCCCGATCACCTGAGCACCCTGTGGAGCCTGGGCTGGCTGGATTACAGTCAGCTTGGCAATTACGAAGAGGCCATCGCTCTCACCCGGCGGGCCATCGAGCTCAACCCCGAAGACCGGTCGCCCGACACGGAACTGTATCTCTCCTGCAACCTGGGCCTTTACTACCTGGCCGTGTCGAACCCCATCAGCGCCACCGCCGTTTACGACAGCGTCATTCCCCAGGCCGCTGCCCGCCCCCCGGCCTCGGCGGCCGACATCCTGGCCACTTGCCGGGAGGACCTCAACGGCCTGCTCGAAAAGCGGGCCGATCTGAGCGACGTTGCCTCCCCGATCCTGGATAAAATCAGCGCCACCGAAAGCAGTCTGCCGGCGCAGGAAGGCTCTCCATGAAATGTTGTCGTTGTGACCAAGAAGCAAGGGGCGTGTGCCGCTTTTGCGGTCGTGGCCTATGCCAGGACCACCAGCAGAACCGCACCTTTGTGCTGACCACCTACGTTGGCAGCAAGAGGGTGCCCAAGTCGCTGGTGGTGGCCGATGCCCTGTACTGTGGCATTTGCAAGCCACAACCGGAACCGATAGAAATGCCCTATCTGGATTGAGATGATCACGCATCCCGTTGCGAGACTCCGTTGGCAAACCGAATCGGGCGAGGCCGAGTACTCGATCAAGCCAGAAGAAACGATCACCATCGGTCGTGAGCCAGACAACACCATTGTCATCAACGATGCCATGGTGTCGCGCCACCACGCCCGCATCACCTGGGACGGCAAGTCCTTCACCATTCAGGACAGGGGCAGCAGCAACGGCACCTTCGTCAATGGCCGGCGGGTGCGTCGCAAGCGGCGGCTGGCCGATGGCGACGAAATCACCCTTTACAAGTATCGTCTCACCTTTGAAATGCTGAGTGTGGAGGAGGAGATAGAGCCACGGCCGGGCGAAACCATCCTCGCTATGCCCCTGCCCGGCCAGCCCCGATTGATCGTCACCGCCGGGCCGGACGCCGGGCGAGAATTCGTCTTGGGCGAGGACCTTATGACCATTGGCCGGGCCAGCAGGAGTTCCAGGTGGTCCGATTCGCAGGTGCTCCTGACGGACAGAACCGTGTCGCGTCCGCACGCCTGCATTCAGCGCGATGAAAGCGGTTTCAGCATCGTGGATATGGAGAGCGCCAACGGCACCACTGTCAACGGAGAGAGGATCAGCAAGCCGCACACTCTGGCCGACGGCGACGTGATCGGCGTGGGCGAGACGCGGCTTGTGTTCCGGGCGGGATAACATGTCTTACGAGCGTGATCTGTGGGACGCTCTGCCACCTCCCTCGCCAGAGGGGATGGGAGGGGTTTGGGACCAGATCAACGAAGACGCCCGGTCGAAGATAGCCCAATCGTCCGCGGCCGACTTCGACTCCTGGCTGGATCTCAGCTACCAGCCGGGCGGGGTGTGGGAGGAGATAGACGAGGAAACGCTGTTGCTCCGCCCCGACGAACTTGATCTCTGGTTGCGGCTGGAGCGCGTCGCCCGGGCTGCTGTCCCCGCCGATGAAAGTATCTGGGATGAGATTGACGAGGAGACGATATATCTGCGGCCCGGAGCAGATGACCTGTGGCAGGAAGTAGACGACGAGACGTGGCTGCTGCAACCGGCGACCACCGGCGCTTGGCAGGAGATACGGCCCCGGGAGTTGACAGGCTACAAACCCCGGCGCAAGCTGGGTTGGGCGCTCAAACCGCTGACCGACGCTCACGGCCGGCAGTATTTCATCTTGAAGAACGTTCGGAGAGGGACCTACGTGCGCCTCACCCCGCAGCAGCGCTTTTTGTGGGACCTGCTCGACGGCCAACACTCGGTGCAAGACATCGCCATCGCCTATCTGATCGAATACAAGTCGCTCGACGTCGGCGGCTTGATGGCTTTTTTGGACCAGTTGGGGGCGCAAGGATTCCTGGCTAATCCGCGTGTCAACGTATACACCTCGGTCGAGCGGACAATCGCTCAACGGGGTTTGGCCCACTGGTTACGGACCAACGTGCCCCGCATTTTGGAATGGGAATTCCCCATCAACGGCATTGACGGCTGGGTCACCCGATTGTATAACGTTGTGGGGCCACTTCTGTTTCACCGGGCCACGCAGGTGGTGCTACTTTTGCTGGCCGTTTCCGGGTTCGTCATCTTCGCCTACCAAAGAATCATCGCCGGATACACACCGTTGAAGGGGGGCAGTCAAGTATCACTGGGAGGACTGGCGGGCCTCTACGTGGCGTCGGCCATTGTGGTTTTGGTCCACGAGTTGTCGCACGCCCTGACCTGCAAGCACTTTGGGCGAGAGGTGCGACGCGGCGGCTTTATGCTCTACCTGGGGTTTCCGGCCTGGTTCGTTGACACCACCGACATTTGGCTTTCGCCCCGCGTGCCGCGCATCCTCGTCTCCTGGGCCGGTCCCTACTCTGGCTTTGTGCTGGCTGGCCTTTGCAGCCTGCTGATTTTCGCCGCCCCCACCCGATTGATCGGCGGCTTGTTGTTTCAGGCGGCCTTCGGGGCGTACATCTTGTCGCTGTGGAACCTCAACCCTCTGGTCAAATTCGACGGCTATTACATTTTGATGGATTGGCTGGAAATTCCCCGCCTGCGCGACCGGGCCATCGCCTTCGTGCGAAAGGACCTGGGGCGCAAGCTGCGCGCTCGTGAGCAGTTCAGCGACGAAGAGCGCATCTTTGCTGTCTTCGGGGGGCTTTCGCTGGTGTGGACGATGGCCGCCATCGGGCTGGCGGTCGTCGTTTGGGGCGGGCGAGTGTGGAGATACGCCTGGATACTTTAGCCGGGCCGAACCCCGACTCTGGGCACACGACCCATGACCACTCACAAAACCAACTCGATGCGCGCCCTCGACGCGCAGAAAATCCCTTACCAGGTTTTTACCTTTCCCCCCGACGTCCACTCGGCGGCCGGCGTGGCCGAAGTGGTCGGGCTGCCGGCCCGTCAGGTGTATAAGACGCTGGTGGTGCTCCGACCCCAGGGGAAACCGATGTTGATCATGATCCCCGGCGACCGGGAGTTGGACTTGAAGCGAGTGGCGAAAGCGGTGGGGGAGAAGAAGGTGCGGATGGCTTCTCACAACGAAGCTGAGAAGCTGACCGGTTTGCAGGTGGGAGGCATCTCGGCGCTGGCATTGCTCAATCGCCCCTTCGATGTGTTCATCGACCGTTCCGCCACGGAGCTTTCGCACGTGTTGGTCAGCGCCGGGGCGCGGGGAATTAACCTGCGCCTGGCCGTGCCGGACCTCATCCGCACCACCCGCGCCCGCGTTATCCAGGCAACGGCGTAGGGGCGAGGCATTCTGCCCCAAGCCTTCTTGCTCAAAGCGGGTCTGCCTGCCGAAGTGCCCGGCACGGGTGCACCTGGGGTGCGGCACAGGTGCGACCCGCGTCTTTGACGGGCGGGAACCGTCGGGTCACAGACCCGACGGGAGCAGAAAGGCTGAGGTGAATAGCTGCTCTCCTTATTCTGTTACCGGCACCGGCACAGATTCGGTAATCTCGGCGATCACCTGACCGGGGGTACGGCCCCGCAGCCGAATCTGGGGGCTGATGTGGACCCGGTGAGTCAGTATGTGAGGACAAAGGTGTTGCACGTCGCTGGGGATGACGTAATCCCGGCCTCGCAACGCGGCCAGCGCCTGGCTGGCTTTGAAGAGCGCCAGAGTGCCTCGCGGTGATACGCCCAAATCTACTGCCTCGTGTTCCCGCGTGGAGCGTACCACCTGCACAATGTAACGACGCACATCGGCACTGATGTGGATCTAGCGCACGCGACGCTGTAGCTCCAGCACCTCGGCCGTCGAGGCCACCGCTCTCAGATCGGCCAGGGGGTCGTCGCGTTGATAGCGTAGCAGAATTTCCTCTTCCTCGGCCTCATTGGGGTAGCCTAATCGGAGTTGCATCAAAAAGCGATCCAGTTGCGCCTCTGGCAGAGGAAACGTGCCCTCCAATTCAATCGGATTCTGGGTCGCTATCACCAAAAAAGGGCGGGGAAGTTGGTAGGTTGTGCCATCTATCGTTACCTGCCGCTCTTGCATCGCCTCCAAGAGACTGGATTGAGTACGGGGTGTGGCTCGGTTGATCTCGTCGGCCAGGATCACCTGGCTGAACACGGGGCCGGGGCGAAACTCAAACTCCTGGCGCTTTTGGTTGTAGTAGTTCAGCCCGGTCACGTCGCTGGGTAGCAGATCAGGCGTGAACTGGATGCGGGCGAAGGAACAATCCAGACTGCGCGCCAAAGCTTTGGCCAGCGTCGTTTTGCCGATGCCGGGCACATCTTCCAGCAACACGTGCCCTTCGGTCAAGAGCGCCGCCAGGAGTAATTCCGTCTCCTCGGCCTTGCCGACGATGACCCGGCCTACGTTCTCTTGGACAGCCTGGGCGAATTGGGTGAAGTTCATTCGTTCGTTTGCTCCTCCCCGGCATTCGGATTGCCTGGCGGCACAAGACTTCGGACGTCTGAATGGTGGCATGTCCGAATAGGAACGCCTGGCGGATTATAACAGTTCGAACACATTGAAGCAAGCTCCATCGTTTCTGCTCGGATACGATTCAGGTAGTCCCCCTGTAGAGTGTTGCTGGGCTGATATAAGCCACTTGCGTCATTGCGAGGAGCGCAGCGACGACCTGTGCCCCGAACGGGGTAAGCAATCTCCTATCCGCAATGCGGAGATGGCTTCGCTCCCTACGGTCGCTCGCCATGACAATAGCCGCAACACTCAAGAGGGAGACCACCACGATTCAAATCAGGAGGCTCCCTATGGCCAATAGAAGACGAGGTCGCCGCCGTTCCCATCGGGCCGCTGCTGCGGCGATGCCCGAGATGAAGCCGATCACCTATCGTCTGCCAATTTATGAACTGCTCGACGAGGAAGGACTCGAACGCCTGCACCAGGCTTCGATGCGTATCCTCGCCGAGCTGGGCATAGACTTTTATGACGAAGAGACCCGCGATATTCTAAAGGCTCACGGCGCCGACGTGCGGGGCGACACCGTCTATTTCGACGCAGCGTTGATCGAGGAGTACGTCGCCCGGGCTCCGGGCCAGTTTACTCAACTGGCCCGCAATCCTCAGAACAACGTCGTGATCGGGGGGGATCAAATCGTCTTCGCGCCGGTCTACGGCCCTCCCTTTGTGCTCGACTTCGAACGCGGACGCCGGGAGGCCACGCTGGCAGACTTTCAAAACTTCGTCAAGCTGGCCTATCTCAGTCCTTACATCCATCACTCCGGCGGCACGATTGTAGAGCCGACCGACGAGCCGGCGACAACCCGTCACCTGGATATGCTCTTCAGCCACATCCGATACAGCGACAAAGCCTTTATGGGGTCGGTGATGTCGGGGCCCAACGCCGCCGACAGCGTGGCGATGGCCGAAATTCTCTTTGGGGCAGAGACCATCCGCCGACAACCGGCGCTGCTCTCTTTGATCAACGTCAACAGCCCCCGCCGCTTCGACGATCGCATGCTGAGCGCACTCAAAGTCTACGCCCGGGCCCGACAGGCGGTGATCATCACCCCCTTTATCCTGGCCGGGGCGATGTCGCCGGTCAGTATCGCCGGCACCCTGGCCCAACAAAACGCCGAGGCGCTGGCCGGGATCGCGTTGACGCAAATGATCGAGCCCGGGACGCCGGTCGGTTACGGCTCGTTCCTGACCAACGTAAACCTGCAAAGCGGGTCGCCGGTGTTCGGCTCGCCCGAAAGTCAGATTGGCCTGTACGTCAGTGCCCAGCTTGCCCGACGGTATGGATTGCCTTTTCGTGGCGGCGGTGCCTTTTCCAGCTCAAAAATCCCCGACGCTCAGGCCGGCTACGAGTCGCTGATGGTGATGCTGCCCACCGTTATGGCCCGGACGAATTTCGTCCTCCACGCGGCCGGATGGTTGGATGGGGGCCTGGTGGCCGGCTACGAGAAGTTTGTGCTCGATTGCGAGATCCTCGGTATGCTCCACACCTGGGCCAGGGGACTGGACCTCTCGGACGAGGCGCTGGCGTTTGACGCGATGGCCGAAGTGGCTCCGGGCGGACATTACCTGGGCACGGCCCACACCATGCGCCACTTCCGCGACGCTTTCTACCGGGCAAAAGTGTTCGACTACGAGTCGTATGACCAGTGGAAACTCGATGGGGCCGAAGACAGTTTCGCCCGCGCTGCCAGGCGGGTCAAACAGATCCTCGCCGAGTATCAGCCGCCCCCGCTTGATCCGGCGGTCGAGGAGGCGCTGGCCGACTACGTGGCCCGTCGCAAAGCAGAAATTGCCCGCGAGCCGGAGGATTAGAGTTGTTCCCTTTTAAGCAACAACCAACACCCGCTGGAAAGGCTCTTTTTTGCCATAATGATGCCAGAAATGGCGACAAAAGTGCCGGTCACTTTATTCAGGAACAACGCTATTATTGAACATAACAAAACCCGAGAGGAGAAGCGTCAAATGAAAGTCAGCAGCATCCTGGCGACCAAAGGCACGAACGTGATTACGATTCGCCCCGAACAGACTGTGAAAGAGGCCGTCGCCTTGCTGGTTGAGCGCAATATCGGCGCCCTGGTCGTGGTGAACGAAGCGGGCCAGCCGGTGGGCATTATCTCTGAGCGCGACATTATTCGCGCGGCGGCCAGGCGCGAAGACGTGTTCTCACAACCTGTCGGGCAGGTGATGACGAGAGAACTGGTCGTTGGCCTGCCGCAAGATGATTTGATATCGGTCGCGCATACGATGACCGAGAAGCGGTTTCGGCACCTGCCGATTGTGGACCAGGGGAAGCTGGTGGGCATTGTCTCCATCGGCGACGTGGTGAAAGCGCAGCGCGATCAATACAAGGGTGAAATCGACACGCTGACCACCCAGATTATGACCGACGAAGCCTGAGGTCTCAAAAACACAGGTGGGTGTAATATGCTGAGGTGACAGTCACTTTTGGCACGATGTCACCTGCTGTTGAACTCTATTTTGAAAAGTGCAAAGGAGCATCTCGTGACTCAAATAGGTACCGATGCCAACCCGTTGCGAGTAGCCATTATTGGTGCCGGCCCAACCGGATTTTACGCCGCCGATCACCTGTTCAAACAGAGTGATCTCGTCGTAGAAATAGACGTGTTTGATCGCCTGCCAACCCCTTACGGCCTGGTGCGCTTCGGGGTCGCGCCGGATCATCAAAAGATCAAAAACGTGACCAAAGTCTTCGACAAGATCGCTGCTCACCCTAACTTTCGCTTTTACGGCAACGTGGAGTTTGGCAGGCACATCACTTTATCGGACCTGCGGGAACACTATCACCAGATTTTCTTCGCCACCGGCGCTCAAAGTGACCGGCGCATGAACATCCCCGGCGAGGACTTGCAGGGCAGTCACGCGGCGACCGAATTCGTGGCCTGGTACAACGGCCATCCTGACTACCGTGATCGCCATTTTGATCTTTCGCAGGAGCGGGTGGCCGTGGTGGGGGTGGGCAACGTGGCAGTAGACGTGGCCCGCATTTTGTGCCGCACGGCAGACGAATTGGTGAAGACCGACATCGCCGATTATGCCCTGGAAGCTTTGGGCCAAAGTCGCGTCAGAGAAGTGTTTTTGCTGGGGCGACGTGGCCCGGCCCAGGCAGCCTTCACCGTCCCTGAAATCAAGGAGTTGGGTGAGCTGGCCGACGCCGACGTGGTGACTTTGCCGGAGGAAATCGAGCTGGATGATCTGAGCCGGGCTTCGCTGGAGCGCAATCCAGACCCGGCCACGATCAAAAAGGTGGAGATTTTGCAAGAGTATGCCTTGCGCGAACCCACCGGAAAATCTCGCAGGTTGACCATACGTTTCCTGGTATCGCCTGTCGAACTCATCGGAAATGAGAGAGGGCAGGTGGTGAGGATGCGTCTGGTCAGAAATGTGCTCTACGAGACTGAGGCCGGCACGCTACGCCCCAGGCACACAGATCAGTTTGAGGAGATGTCGGTCGGCCTGGTGTTTCGCTCTGTCGGCTATCGGGGTGTGCCGTTGCCCGGTGTGCCTTTCAACGAAAGGTGGGGCGTTATCTTGAACGAGAAAGGCCGGGTGATCGATCCCGACACCCAGGAACCCCTCGTGGGCGAATATACCGGTGGATGGATCAAGCGAGGGCCGACGGGCGTCATCGGCACCAACAAGTCCGACGCGGCCGAAACGGTGAAGTGTATGCTGGAGGATCTGGCCAACGGCTTGATCCTTAACCCGTCACAGCCAGACGCAGCCGCCGTCGAAAAGCTTGTGCGCGAGCGTCAGCCCAATTATTTCTCGTATGCGGATTGGCTACGCCTGAACGAACTGGAGATTGCCCGGGGGCGGGCTGTGGGGCGGCCTCGGGTCAAATTCACTTCTGTGGAGGAGATGTTGACCGCTCTGGAGCGCTGAGAGGCAATTAAAGCAACGCCCGGATGGTCTCTTGAAAGTGCTGGATGTGCTGCTTCATCAGCTCCTCGGCACGGTGGCTGTCTCGATCTCTGATGGCCTGCAAAACAGCCTGGTGCCGGTCGGTGTCCAGGTCCACCGGTTCAACTTTGTTCAACGCCAGGTACCACAGCCGGAGGGCCAGATTATAAAATAGCTCGATCTCATTCGTCAAGAACTTGTTGTGAGCTGCCTGGGCCAACAGACGATGGAAATTGCGGTCGATCAGGATGAGTTCTTGGGTGTTCATCCCATCCCGATGGGCCATTTGCTGACAGCAACTTCCCATCTCTGCGATCTGTTCTGCTGTGGCTCGCTCGGCAGCCAGCCGGGCGCAGAGCCCCTCGAGAGCTACGCGTATTTCGTAGATTTGCTGCAGGTCGGTGATTTGTACGTCGGCGACGAATATCCCCCGGCGGGGCACGACGACCACCAGCCTCTCGGCTTCGAGTTGCTTGAGTGCCTCACGGATTGGCGTCCGGCCCAGGTTAAGTTCCTCCATCAGCTTGCTCTCTTGAATGAGAGAGCCGGGCGGCATCTCGACGGTGATGATCTTCTCCTTGATGATGCTGTAAGCGATATCTGCGTTGGTCAGCGTCATCGCACTCTCCCCTGGTCGCAACGCCTCAATTTTTGGGGCTGCTCGAATCGCCTGTTGTGTCATCCTGCACCATTGTATCATAATGGACACAGGAGCGTCAACTGCTTATTGACCGGATCAGGGCTTTTCAACGTTCTAGCGCAAGCCAGGTGACAGTCACCTTGTTCGGCATGACACGTTGGCAAAAACGGCAAGAAATGGTGGTCAAGTGCCTTCCTCTCGCCAAAAGATCGGAGGTGACTGTCACCTGGGTTAATTCTTTGAAAAGCCCTGTGACCGGACTTTACGCAGTTGGTGAGATCGAAAACCCGATAAGACCTCACAGGTTTCCATAGGCTCTCCAAAGCGTGAAAATGTGCCC
>JAJRXB010000246.1 GCA_024276515.1 Chloroflexota bacterium | reverse complement strand
TGACCTGACGTAGTCATTATAGCGTGCGGCTCTCCGCCAGTCTAGTACCCAAATGGGTCATTTCAGGGCTCGGTAGTGGTAGAAAAGTAAGTGATATGTCATTGCGAGGGAGTGAAACGGACAAAGCAATCCCCGCATTGCAGGCCGAAGATTGCTCACCTGCACTTGCGTGCGGTGCAAGTGTCGCTTCGCTCGCAATGACATCCCCCCGTCACTTACAGTTTAACCACCACCCAGGGCTCTAACTGCTCAGGAGAAAGCCAGCCGCCCAACGGCCTGTACGGAGCGTCTGAAGAGAGCTGACACGGATGTACCCCAGCCTGCCAATATCAGCAACGTGGCACCGGCCAACACCATGCCGCCCCCGCCCACCATCAGCGGGAGTTGCAAGACGTTGACCAGGTTGTAGCCGTCTATCGTATGGGTTGGGCCGGCCCAAATCGGCGTCGTGAGGGTGAGAACACCTCCCAGAAGCAGGGCAAGGCCGGCGGGAGTCGCCGGGGAGCCAGGGCCGCCAGAGGAGTCGGTAAAGCCCACCCACTTCCAGATGCCCGGGAGCCTCAGCAAGAGAAACACCAGCAGGGTGAAGGTCGTGAAGTAGAAGCGAAAGTTGGTGGGGGCTGTGCTGCCCCGCAACATGCTGGAGAAATACATTTTAGTCCCTGCCGTGCCCAGGCCAACCAGCAGGGTGACCAGGGCCCCAACGTAGGACCACTTTTCGCCGCGCAGCAAACCGTAGGTCACCCGGATGCCGGCCAAAGCAGCTATCAGGGTGATAATGGTCGCTACCTGATACACCGGCTTATACGGAACCAAAGCCGCCAGGCTCGCCCACTTTTCGGCAGCCCAGGCTACACACACGGTGCCCACCCCGCCCAACAGAGTCAGTACCGCGGTGAGCCCCATCAGAACTATGCTCACTACGCGAAGGATTTTAGCCAGAATCTTTGTCATCTTGTAACCTCTCCCGGTGTCACGTTAATGCTCTGAGCGGGTCCGCGACCCGCGATTGGGGAAAGACCATTGTTACGTGAATGTGACATTATCTTTTCGGGCACGGTCGAGAGACCGGCCCGAGCCGCTGAGGGAGACCGGCCCGAGCCGTTGAGGGAGACAGGCCCAAGCCGCGAGATCAAGCTGTGGCCGGTCTCCCAAGCTGTGGCCGGTCTCCCGACCGCGCCACCCTCGCTGTGGCCGGTCTCCCCTGGCCTTCCGGCAGGGCAGGCCGACCGTGCCACCCCTGGCCTTTTCGGGCACGGTCAGGAGGCCGGCCCGAGCCGCGAGATTGGGACTTTTCGGGCACGGTCGGGAGACCAGCCCGAGCCGTTGAGGGAGACCGGCCCGAGCCGTTGAGGGAGACCGGCCTAAGCCGTTGAGGGACCGGCCCGAGCCGTTGAGGGAGACCGGCCCGAGCCGTGGTGGCTCTGCCTCAATTCACACGCCGGCCATAATCAACGCCATAGAGCCGAGCATGTACAACGAGGCCATCTTGAAAAGCACAAAATTCAGCCTGGGCGAGCGGCGCAACATACTGGTCATGGCGATCGCCAGCAACATCGCGCCCAGGCCAATGGCCGTCCGCAGATAACCCCAAGCCAGCCCAATTTGCCAGGTCGCCAGCAGCATCACGACCACGGCCGCGCCGGTGGACAGACCAATGATCAGACGGGTGGTCCACTCGCCGTGCGTGTTGGGGAAGACCGGCACGCCTGCCCGCCGGTAGTCGCTGGCGTGCTTCAGGCCAAAGGTCATAATGTGCGTTGGAATCCACAGCAACACCGCCAGCGAAAGCAATAGCCCAACCTGGTCAATCTGCCCCGTGCCGAGGACACGCCCCGCCAGGACCGGCATCCCGCCCGAAACGCCTCCCCAGATGATGGACCAGGGCGTGCGGCGTTTGAGCCAGATGGTGTATACCACCACGTCGAAGAACAGCCCGGCGAAGACGACGATGCCGTACAGCGGGGAGAGGGCAAATGCCCAGCCCACCCCCAGCCACGACAGGGCCAGCCCGACGAGCAACGCCTCTCTTGCATCTATCCGGCCAGAGGGGAGCGGGCGTCTGGCCGTGCGCTCCATCCTGGCGTCGATGTCCCGGTCGTAGACCATATTGAGCACGGTGCTGCCGCTGATCGCCAGGAACAGACTGCCGGCCAGGACCAGCAGTGTACGCCACGTGGTCACCGGGCAACGCGCACTCATATACCCGGCCAGCCCGGTGATGAGCAACAGACCGGTTTGGGGACTTTTGATCAGCGCCCAGTAGGCGCGTAGTTTGGATCGCAGGTTTTGGATTTTGAGTTTTGCGTTTGGAATCGCCAATTCCCTAAGCATACCACCTCCGTCTATCTACACAGAGTTGTCCCTTTTTAAGCAACAACCAGGTGACCGGCACTTAAACATCTGCCGCTAGAAAGGCTCTCTTTTGCCATAATGATGCTAGAAATGGCGACAAAAGTGCCGGTCACTTTACTCAGGAACAACCCTATTTATCCCGCGCGCAGCGGAAACCGACGTTGGGGCTGAAGTAATCCGGCCCGGCATTGTTGCGCGTCCAGGCACGCAGGTTGTAGGCATAGTCGGCCTTGCTGCCACCGCGCATGTAACGGTAGTGAACACCCTCGTACACGTTGCTCGTCCACTGCCAGACGTTGCCGGCCATGTCGTACAGGCCATAAGGACTGGGCGAGTCCAGCGTTTGATAACCGTCGTATACCTTGCCGTTGTAAAAGCCGACCGGGGTGGTATCACCCTGTTTGCCGACGATCTTTTCAAAAAGATCGAAGCTGGAGTAGAAATTGGCGTTGTTGCGCTCGATCTCGTCGCCCCAGGGGAAAGGCCGCCCGTCCGTCCCGCGCGCCGCCTTCTCCCACTCGACTTCGGTCGGCAGCCGCCAGCCGTAGAATTCGCAGTACGCCTTGGCGCCGAACCACGTCACCATCACCATTGGGTGATTCTCGTAGCCCGGTTTGGGGGCAAACGTGGTACTGTCGAAATCCAAACGCAGGCCGGGGTCATCGAGGGGGACGTGCAGCCAGTCGCCGGCCTCGATTTTCTTTTCGTGCTCGTAGCCGTGGAATTCGTCTCCCGGGTAGTAGCCCACCACCTGGTCGTCCATAATTTTGACCGTGCCCGCCGCCACCGCCTGGTTGAGATATTCGGCGTACTGGGCATTGGTCACAGACGTCACCATCATTTCGTAGTCGTAGTCAACCAATGTCTCGCGGTCGTGCAGGCCCATCAGGAACTCTCCGGCCGGCACTTCTGCCCAGGCATTGGGGTCAATTCCCGTGTCGAGCAGGGGGGGCGGAGTCGTTGGCACTTCTCCCGATGGCACGCATCCTGTTGCCAGCAAAGCGGTCAACGTCAGCAGGACAAATATGCGTTTCATCACGCCACCTCCTGGTCAGAAATGGACTCTTCTTCCGCAGCCACCGGCGTCGCCAACCCCGCTTCGGCGAGTTCTTGCGCCCAGCGCCCCTCTTTCTTGAACAGATCGATCAACCGCCACAGCATCAGGGCCGCCAACACCGCCAACACCGAGGCCAACCCAACGTCGGTCAACACCATAGTCCAGTTGACCAGCGGCTGCTGAGCCGACTCGCTGACGAACAGCCGTTTCATCGAAAAGACCGTCACCGCGCCGAAGGCCAGGTCTGAACAGAGGATGACCAGCCAGCCAAACCACCGGCGTGCTTTGCCCTTCAGCCCGGCCAGGTCGGCGTAGTAGAGGAGGATGATGGTGGCGATGATGCCCGACAGGATGTGCCAGTGACCGGTGAGAGCGATACGTTCTTCTCGCGCCGGCCACACCCGGAAGATCTCGTCCAGCTTGATCGCCATAAAGATGCCAACGCCACTGACGGTGAAATTCATATACACCATCTGCCACAGAGAGCCAAACTTGAGAGGGTCGTGCAGCAACGCCTTCACTCCCTGCCAGACGGTGGCCTTCTTGATGCCTTGCTCGGCCAGTCGCTCGCGGATCAGTTTGTTCCAGCCGAAGATGACCAGCATCAACGCAGCCAGCATCACCATCACCGAGCCAACATAGATGATGATGTGCGCAATCGGCCTGAACGGGACAACAGCCCACGCACCGGCCGTGACGATGATGGTGCCCAGGATCATAAGGGGCATCGCGATTTTGTGCAGGATACCTTTGAAATCAAACCAGCGACCGATGATCAACGCGAGGGCCACGGCGATCAGCGTGAGCATAATGTGCAGGTGGCCGATAATGGCCAATTGCAATGGCGTCTTGTATGGTTCGCGGATCAGATCTTCGGCCAGGAAAGTCTCGTGGCCATTGCCCCAGTACGAGCCGGTCACCGCGCCGAACACGGCCGAGCCGAGGGTGGCGACGGTCATAGTGAAGAAGGCCACGCGCTCCAGGTCAATCCCGCCAGGACCGTGGGCGTAGGCCGAGTCTCTGACGCGGTATTCCTTCCTCCACGGCCACAGCGCCGCCGCCAGCAAAATCCCGGCGAAGAAAACCAACGATTGACCAAAGAGGAACAATCCGTGAAAGACGAAGTTGTGGCCAAAGTAGGCAAACCACAGGCCAAAGACCATCGAGGTCAGGTAGCCGGCGGTGATGGTGGCGTTGATGGTGGCTTGCTCGTGCTTCTTCATCTTCACGGCGCCGGTGATGAAGTACACCTCGATGGCCACCACTGCCATAGCGATGGTGTGATAAAGCATGATGATGCGCCCCTCACGCTCGGCCTCGACCAACTGCATGCCGAGCAGCCTCACCGTGACGTCTTTCACCCCCCATTCCACCATCGGGCCAGAGAGTGTACCCCAAATGGCCGTCACCAACGAGATGAGCGCTATGGCCACCAACACCAGGCCTTTGGTTGAGCGAAAGAGATAGTTAAAACGGTTGCTAATCGCCTGCATAGTTAATCCCTCCAGATAGGTATCGGCGTCATTAAATCGGCCCACCCACACCACCTTTTTTCACGATACGGTAACGCAGGTTGGGCCGAATGTCTTTATCAAAAGGGTGTGTTTCAAATGGGTTGAGGTGACGGGCTGGAGTGCAGAATTCATTCTGCCAACAGCCCAAAAAACGGAATAAATTCCGCACTCCAACTGAGATGAAACACACCCTTATCAAAAGTCTATTTGCCCTGCTTGCTACGCTGTCTCCTGGGCTATAACACCTCGCACAAATCCCCAGGCAAAAGCCAGCGCCATCAGCAGCAGCAAGGGAGCCAGGATGGTAAACACCACTTGTTCGCTGAAAAAGAGGAGTTGTTTGCCTGCTTTCAGGAAAGCAAGGGCTATACCCCCCAACCCAATCAGGGTTCCGCCTACCGTAACCCATACAAAAGCTTTGGAAGCTTTCCCTTGCGAAGTAACGACCAGAGGCAGGCCAAAGATGATCAACCCTGCCGTGGCATGGACAATCACCAACACCACTGTGGCCAGCCAGACCGGCCCGGTGAAACGGGTGACGGCGATGGCAATCCATCCGACGAGGACGAAGGCCAGGTATGCCTTTTCGTATCTGGGGAAGAACTCGGCCACCAGTCCCAGCGAGAGCCCGGCCGGGATCAGCACGGCGACGATCACGACCAGCGGGCTGGCCAAAGCGCTGTAGGTGAAGGCGATCAACAACAACCCTGCCACCAGCAGCACCCCAAAAGAAATCATGTAATAGATGTCGTACACCTTTCTACTCCGGCGATAGTGGTTAAAGAATCGCCAGAGCAGGTAAATGGCTACCAAGCCAGTGAGCAGAAGTGTGAGCCGATCGAAGAGTCCCATGGTCTTTTCCTCCTTATGCGCGTGCGGACATAGACTTGAATCACCAGTGATATGTGAAGTATAGCACAATACGACGCGCCCTTCTGTGACATTTGTCACATAAGGGCGTCATATTTTGCTCTTGTCCGCCACATGCGCCAGCCGCTCTCGGTCTCGAAGGATCACTCGCCCTCGGCGCAGAGCGACAACACCCTCCCGCTCCAGTTCCTTCAGGATGCGCGAGACTCTTTCGCGTGAGGCCCCTATCAGCCCGGCTAGTTCCTGTTGCGTCAGGCGGAGTTCATCGGTAGCTTGGCGACGGGTTTCGTCCAGCAGGGCAATCGCCACCCGCTCTTTCACGCTTCGAAAAGCGAAGGCTTCCAGTTGATTCAGCAGACGGCGTACCTCGGCCAGGCAATCGCCCTGCACCGTGGCCAGCAATGCGGAACTGACCTGGCACAAGGCACGAAACTGGGTGCGCTCGGCCTGAAGCAAAGTCACGTCAGTCATAGCGACTGCTGTGCCCAACTGACATCCTTCATCCAGCAGCGGCACCGGGCAAAAATAATCCCCCGGCCCGCGCACACACAGGATGCTCTCGTAACCTTCAGGCGTCACGCGGACGATTTTCACCCGCCCGCTGGCGATGAGGTAGATCGCCTCGGGCGATTCGCCTTGCAGGAAAATTGCCTCACCCGCCGCAAAGGTTTGCACCTGTAACATATTGCGCAGTCTGGTCTCCACCTCCGGCGAGAGGTGTGCAAAGGAGTGCAAGGGGTCCTTCTTCTGTTCCATAAAAATATCGCCTTTCTACAATCTTACGTTATTACTCAGGTGCCGGGCACTTTTGGCAGATAACCTGAGCCAAAATCAGTTTGTACGCGCGCTATCAACCTGGCAAAAAGATGCTTTTATAAGTACCTGGCACCTATGCCTGAGTAGTTTGACAATGTCACATTTGTCATTGCGAGCATCCGAAGGATGCGAAGCAACCTCCTACGATGCATTGTGGCGATTGCTTACCCCGTTCGGGGCACAGGTACCCCGTTCGGGGCACAGGTACCCCGTTTGGGGCACAGGTCGTCGCTGCGCTCCTCGCAATGACAGGGTTGGCGGTAATGTGACATTGTCAAGGTAGTAACAATCTTACAATCCTTGACAATTGTACTACGACTTCTCCCCACTCACAACACGCGCGTCTACCCTGGGCAGTCCCCCCGTTAAACGCTGACGATGTTTTGGGAGCACGGGGGCTTGCCCTCTCCCTCCCTCCAACACGCAAGGGAGAGACTTCCCCACCCTGAGCGAAACCAAAAAGCCTCGCGCCGGGATTGGCCGTGAGGCTTTAAGGTTCATCTGGACGGGCACCCCCTAAACCAATTCGCCTACGACAAAGTGCGTGCGCTGCTGGCTTATCTGGCCGTCGAGGCGGCTCACTCGCACTATCGAGAGTCGCTGGCTGCCCTGCTATGGTCGGATCAATCCCCCGATACCGCCCGCCATAGTCTGCGACAGGCTCTTTCCACCTTGCGCCGAACCATCGGCGATCAACGGGTCACTCCCGCGTTCCTGCGGATTGACCGGGGGAGGATTGGGGTCAACCTTAATGCTTCTATTTGGCTGGACGTAGAGGCCGTCCAGTCGCATCTGGAGGAGAGCTACACCCATCCCCACGCCGATATCGAAAGCTGCCACCCCCGCATCCGACACCTGGAAGAAGCCGTGGCCCTGTACCGGGGCGACTTTCTGGAAGGGTTGATCGTAGGGGACGGCGTTGAGTTCGAGGATTGGGTTCTGATCCGCCGAGAGCAACTCCGCGCCCAAATCCTGACCGCCCTCCATCACATTACCCGCCACTATCTCCACCGGGGAAAATACGCTTATGCGCAGCGCTACGCCCTGCGCCAGGTGGAGATAGAACCCTACCGGGAGGAGGCCCACCGGGAGTTGATGCGCACTCTGGCCCGCAGCGGCCAGCGGAGTGCGGCTCTGGCGCAGTACGAGACCTGCCGCCGTATTATGGCCGAAGAGTTGGGTGTGGAGCCAGACCCGAAAACCCAGGCTCTGTACGAACGCATCCGCTCGGCGGGGGAGACGTGTCCGCACAACCTGCCCCCGCAACTCACCCCCTTGATCGGCCGAGAAAGAGAATTGCAACAGATCGCCGAGCGTCTGGCGGACCCGGACTGTCGCCTGCTGACGCTGACCGGTCCTGGCGGCAGCGGAGTGGGTTTTCAACGTCCGGGGACTGGCGTTTCCCAAGAGACGGATCACCGAAGGGGCCGAGGAGTACAGTGCCGTGCGTCTCTTTTTGGATCGGGCACAACGGGCAGCGCAGGATTTTTCGCTTTCGGCCGAAACCAGACCGGCGGTGGTTCGCATCTGCCGGCTGGTGGAAGGCATGCCTCTGGGGATTGAGCTGGCGGCCGCTTCCGTGGCGACCTTCCCCTGCGACCAGATCGCCGCCCAAATTGAGCGCAACCTCGACATATCGGCGACCGCTATGCGCGACGTGCCCGAACGCCATCGCAGTATGCGCGCCGTTTTTGAACACTCCTGGAATCTGCTCTCGGAGGAGGAACAGCGCGTTTTTCGGAAATTGACCGTCTTTCGGGGTGGTTTCGAGGCGCAGGCGGCTCGCAAAGTGGTCGGAGCCTCTTCGTGGGTTCTGTCTGCGCTGGTGGACAAATCTCCGGTACACGAAACCTCTGAAGAGCGCTACGAGGTGCACGAACTCCTGCGACAGTGCGCAGCCGAAAAGCTCCGCCAGCACCCTGGGGAAAAGGGAGAAGCCCAGGAGCGTCACTGTGAATATTACGCCGCGTTTGTGGGACGAAAAGCCGAGCTTTTGAAGGGAGATCGCCAAAAGACCGCTCTGGCGGAGATGGGCGTGGAGATCGAAAACGTGCGTGCCGCCTGGCAGCAGGCCGTCGCGCAGGGAAGGGAGGAGGCCCTGGAGCAATCCCTCATCGGCCTCTATCAGTTCTACGACATACGTAGCTGGTTTCGGGAGGGACTGGCCGTTTTCAGCCAGGCTGCCGCACGCCTGCAAGACTCTCCGGGGGCCACGGATCAGGCCACGGGCCGGAGGGCCATCATTCTCGGCAATCTCCTGTCCCGACAGGGGTGGTTTTCTTTACCGCCAACTCGCTGAACAATCTGGGCGAAGTCTCCCGGGCGCAGGGAAAGCACCTGGAGGCCAAACGGTTCTATCAAGAAAGCCTGGCCATTCGCCGCGAGATCGGCGATCGGATGGGGATGGCCGTCTCCCTCAACAACCTGGGGGGCGTTGCCTATCGGCTTGGAGAATACGAGGAGGCCGACCGACTCTTGCGAGAAAGTTTGGCGATCTTCACCGAACTCAGGACCCGTCGAGAGCAGGCTTACCCCCTCAGCATCCTGGGGCGCGTCGCCCGTGACCTGGGGAATCACCGGGAGTCCCTGATCTATTACCAGAAAGCCCTGGGGCTCTGTATGGAAGTGCGGAACACCCCCAAGGCTCTGGACGTTTTAGCCGAGATCGCGTCTCTGCAAGCCCTGGCGGGGGAAGGGGAAAGGGCGGTGGCACTGCTGGCCCTGGTCCTCCACCATTCCGCGAGCAGCCAGGAGATCCGGGGACAGGCGGAACGTGCTCTTGCGAAGCTGGAGGCCGACCTGCCGCCCGGCGCAATGGCCGCCGCCCAGGAACGCGGTCGGAGGCGAGAACTGAAAGAGGTGGTCGAGGAAGTCCTGGGAGAGAAAACCCCCGCCGACCACCGCCCCCACTGCGGCGGGAACTGCTGATACGTCCGCTCGAACCGCTCCGGCCGGCGCTGCTGCTCCACCCCGAACTGCGGCTGCCGGACCGGCTGCTGCTGTACCCGTCGCTCCCCCCGCCCGCCGAGGAAACTTCCATGATGGTGTCGAGGACCTCGGTAGAATTCGTTCATTTTTTGCCCCCTCTATGCTATTTGAATGTCTACCTCAGGGGTGGAGGGAGCACGCCCACAGCGGCAGAGCCCACCCGGCACCTGGGGGTGCCTCACTCCTCGAAAAGCGGATGTCTCGCTCCCCGTCGCACGGGCGGAGTGAGCACGCCCACGTGCGAACGACATCTCTCTTTGGCACCATTCTACCGCCCCACCCTCAAAAGAGCGTCAAAAGAATTGGGGGTGTTCAAAGCTGGGTAGTCTCCCAGTTAAGCGTTGATGATGTTTGGGAGCGCGAGGGCTTGCCCTCTCCCTCCCCCCAACCCCCTCCCTCGCTGGCGCGAGGAGAGACCTCCGCTCATCCGTTACCTATCCGCTGATGACCGTCTGCCACCGGTTAAGCTTCCCAGGCATGCCCCAGAGCAATTGTGGCCAAGAAAACGGGTTCTGATCGCGAAGAACCCAAAAGCCGCTGCACTCTCGGTACAGCGGCTTTTGGGTGCCAGCAGCCAGCTGACATGGTGCCCCCAAGGGGATTCGAACCCCTGTCTCCACCTTGAAAGGGTGATGTCCTGGTCCTCTAGACGATGGGGGCGGACGAACGGGCGTATTCTACCACAGGCCAGGCAAAGCGGCAAAAACAATCAGCCCGTGGGGCGCATTTCAGGCACAAACGCGGTTGAAACCGTTCCCGCAGGCCTGACGCCGGGCCAGATAAAAGACGCATCCTGCCATAGAATTGAAATGCACCTCAGCCCGTGTGCCCCAATTCGCGCAACACGGCGTGGGTGATGAGGCGCACGAGTTCATCCTCGGGGGCGGTTTGGGCGACCGGTTGGACGTGCTGCCCGTCCAGGTGACACACGCCACACACTTCGCAGAATTCCTCCCCCTCGCCGGGGCGTGATAGTCCCATCTCCCGACGCTGGGCCAGCAACTTTTCAACCTGCTCCGGGGGGAGGGGTTCCCCTCGCCCCAATTGTTGCAGAACCAAAGTGATGCGGGCCAGTTGCTCCAGGGACTCCAGCCGCAGGTAGGCTTCCCACGGGCTTTGCCCCACGGTGAGTGTGCCGTGCCGTTGCAAGATAATGCCGTCGTGGTTGGAGATTAAACTTCGGATGGCACGCACGTTTTCCTCGCTGGCAGGTGTGGCGTATTCGGTGGTGGGGACGAGTCCCAGGTTGACGATCACCTCTGGCAGCATGCAGTCGGCCAGAGAGACCCCGCCGATGCTGAGAGCCACGGTGATAGGGGGGTGAGCGTGCACCACGCCGCCGACGTCCGGGCGTTGACGATAAGCCTCCAGGTGCATCAGCACCTCGCTGGTAGGGTGCAAGTCGCGGTTGGCACTGGTCCCCGGCCCCACCTTGCGGCCTTCCATGTCCACCACGATGAGTTGGTCGGGCGCCATCATCCCCTTGCACAGACCACTGGGCGTACACAACACGCGCGCCTCGTCCAGGCGCGCCGAGATGTTGCCGTCGGTGGCCACGACCAATCCCCGCTCGTACATCAAACGCCCCACGCGGACGATTTCCTCGCGCAGGGCTTGCTCCTTATCCCAATTGTGACGACTGTTCATACCACTACTCTGACTTCTGGCTACTGACTACCGAAATCTCGTCCACGACTCCCACGATCACGGCACGAATGGCTCCATCTGGCTCCTTGCCGATGATCTGTCGCGCGCTGTTCCCTTCGTCCAGCACCAGCACCACGTCGCCCACGCCGGCCTGCACCACGTCCACGGCGATGTCGTAATAGCCGGTGGCACGTCCGTTCAGGTCCAACTTATCTACCAGCAGTAGTTTGTGCCGGTCGAACGTCTCCTGGTGAATGGTGGCAACGACTGTGCCCGATACCTGTCCGATGTACATTGATCAAGCGATCCTTCTCACCGGGGGCAACCGCAAGGGCTGCCCCTACTTGTGCCATTTGACGTTGGGAATATGGCGTGTGATGTCTGGTCGATCCACCTCGTCTATGATACCGACGATGGCGGAGTCCACCGGCACGAATTTGACCGGCAGGGCCAGTGCCGCCTCGCGGCTGGCGACGACGTAGGTGAGCATGCCCGGCCCGGCCTGGGCGGTGGCGTCGGCGGCGATGATCGGATCGCCGGTCGGGTTGAGGTCCCGGTCAAGTTCCTGCACCACCAGGAACTTGACTCCCTCAAGGCCCTGATACTTTTGGGTGGCAACCAACGTACCGATGACACGGGCAAATTTCATATTGCGGCTACCAACCTTTCTCCCGCCCTACTCGCGCCCCAAAATAAGTGCTCGCCAGCAGGTTCTCCTCCATCTCCGGGTGCAACTGGGGGATGACCACCTGATTCACCAACACGCCCGAATCGGGCAGCGCACCAATGCCAATCTCCACTGCGGCCTCCACGTCCTGCACCTCTCCCTGGAAGAGACAAAAAGCCTTGCCCCCCAGGCCGTCGGCCAGGCGAATCTCGCGCAGTGTGACCTCGGCTCCTTTCACCCCGGCGTCGGCGGCCTGGATGGTAGCGGCCACGTCGCTGGTCTCGATGACGCCCAGCGCGGCGCCGGCACCCCCCACACATCCACCGCCGATGGCCTGGACCACCGCCGGGTGCACCTGGGGCAGAAAGACGGTATCGATCACCGACTCGCCGCCCCACTCCACCCCGGCCCGCAGCGACTCGTCCACCTCGGCCACCCCGCCGGTGATGAGCACCAGATATTTGCCCGGCTGCACAGTGCCCGTTTTGATGGCAGCGACGGGAGCCTTTTTGACCATAGCATCGCCGGCCTGGATGCCGATGGCGATGCTATCGAATTCGATGAGAGCGAGAGCTGGTTCCATAGTGGTTGATAGCCGATGGCGAATAGTCATGCTACATCAATTGGGCAGCCAGCCGAGCAATGGCGTGGGCAGCAGCCGATTTGGGGCTGGACAACATCAGGGGACGGCGTGCGTTGAGCGCCGAGAGCATCCCCGGCTCGTAGGGGATCGTCGCCACCAACGAACGCCTGAGGGCTTTGCTCACCGCCTCCGGCGACAGACCGCCGACCCCGCCCGGCGTGTTGAGCACCGGCCAGATGCGCCCGGTGTCCACTTCCAAAGTGTTCAATGCCTGCAGGGCGATTGCCGCCGATTGCAGCGAGGCCACGTCGGGGGTGACGAGCAACAACACCCGGTCGGCGGCGGTCAGCGCGGCGGCGGTGCTGCTGCTCAACGTAGATGGCAGGTCCAGCAAAGCCAGCGAGAAGGTCTGGCGCAGACTGTCTGCCAGGGGTTGAACGGCGGCGGGGGGCACTTCGCCCGCTTCACCCGGCGACATCGGCGACGATAAGACCTGCACGTTGGAGTCGTGTATCTGCCAGTATGGTTTCAAAGTCTCTGCGGTGATCAGTCCATCCGAAGCAAGCGCTTTGTGCAATCCCCCGGTGGGACGCAGGTCCAGCATCAGGGCAGCGTGACCTGCCAGCGGTGCCATGTCAACCAGGGCGACCGGCTGCCGCCGGGTGAGGGCCACGGCCAGCGACAGATTCACCGCCAACGAGGTGACTCCCACCCCACCGCGCAAACTGAAGAGTGCCACCACCTGGCCTGCCTTGACCTTTGCCGCGGCAGGCGATGTGCTCAGCAGCTCCTCAACGTGCGCCACCAATTCCGACGGTTCGACCGTCTTGGGCATATAATCGGTGGCGCCGGCCTCCATCGCCGTTTGCCGATCGATCGGCTGAAAGCGGGCCGAAAAGACCAGGATGAGGATGTCGGCCAGGTCTTCCTGGGCACGCACACGGCGGCAGTATTCGTAGCCATTGAGTTTGGGCATCATCACGTCGGCGATGACCAGGTCGGGATGTTCTGCCTGGGTGATGGCCAAACCGGTCTCGCCGTCTTTGGCCGTCAGCACCCGATGGCCGGCACGCCTGAGGGCAAACTCGATGAGACGGACCACGTCAGGGTCATCGTCAATGATCAAGATGGTGGCCACTGCGTTTTCCTTTCACCGATTCTCAGAGTGTGCTCGTAGTAACGGTAGTGGCGACTTTAGTCGTTTTAACCTGCCACCATCGGTGACGTGGCCCACATCACGGGCGCTGAGAACGACTGAAGTCGTTACTACGAGTTTTTTAGTCCTTGTCGGCCACGCAAAAGAGTTCCACGCTCGACTTGTTGACCAAAATGACCGGTCCCGAGAATTGCACCTGCGGCAACAGCGACGACGAGGCCGTCGCCTTGAGCAGCGGCATAAATCTATCCGTGCCGGTCGCCAGCAGTGCCTGCAGGTCGAGTTTGCCCACAACTTTAAGCGAGCCCTGAAGCTCAAACGAAGGGACGGTGATGAACACCCGGCGCATCTGGCGGGTGAGCGCCGGGTAGGTGTGATCCTTCGAGAGGCCATCCGCCTCGGTTGGAAGGACCACAAACGTGATCCGTTCTTTTATCAGCGATCCGACCTGGTAGTAGGCCACGATCTCGCCCGGCTTGTAAATGCGCGACACGTACACGTCTTTCAGGAGCAAAAAGTCGCTCAGCCGGTCGCTCAGGATGTCGGCCAGGCGGCGCTTGCCGGTGTCGACGTGTCCCGACATCCGATAAGCGGTGGTGAAAAAATCGGCGGCCAGCAACTCACCCCGGAGGGTAGATGACATCTTCTCCTGCCTGTCACACGATGCGGAAGCTGTCTACCAGGGTGCAGCGCCGCACCCGGGTAAAGTCCCGCGCTGTCGTCATCCCTTCGCCGGTGGGCGTGGCGATGCTGAAGGAGGTGAATCCTTCACCGCCGAAGCCAAGACCGGCCAGGTTGGGACCATTTTTCACGAAGATACTGCCACCGAACTCGCGGGCCATCCGACTGAGGTTGTCCAGGTTTTTGGAGTGCATCACGGCGGTGTGGCGGTAGCCGTGCTCGGCTTCGATGGCCAGATCGATGGCCTCGTCGGCATTGCGCACGCGCACCAGCGGGATGACCGGCATCAACTGCTCCGTCCAAACCAGTTGGTGGCGTGGGTTATCCACCTCGGCCAGCACCAGCCGGACCTCGTCGCCAGCGTCGACGCCGATCTCCTTTAAGATGTGGCCGGCGTTCTTGCCCACCCACGCTTTGTTGACGACGCTGTGCTCGCCCGGTCCCCGGTCCTCGTGCAAGATCACCTTGAGCAGCCGCTTGAGCTGCCAGGACGTGATCTCGACCGCGCCCCGGACTTTGAGGGCAGCCTTCAATCGATCGGCTACCGCGTCAACGACGATGATTTCCTTCTCGTCGGTGCAGATGACGTTGTTATCGAAGGAGGCACCTTTCACGATGTCGCGGGCGGCCTGCTCGATGTCGGCCGTCTCGTCCACGATAACCGGCGGGTTGCCCGGCCCGGCACAGATGGCCTTTTTGCCGGAGTGCATCGCCTCGTGCACCACCGCCCCACCCCCGGTGACGACGACCAGTCGCACGGCGGGGTGTCGCATCAACTCTTGCGCGCTCTCGATGGTCGGCTCGGCGATGCAAGTGATGAGGTTGAGCGGTCCGCCCGCCTGCCGAATGGCCTGATTCAAAATGACCACCGCGTGGGCCGAGACCATCTTGGCCATCGGGTGAACGTTGAAAACCACCGAATTGCCGGCGGCGATCATACCGATGGCGTTGTTGATGATGGTCGCCGTGGGGTTGGTGCTGGGCGTGATAGAAGCAATGACGCCGTAGGGCGCTCGTTCCATCAACGTGAGTCCCCGGTCGCCGGACCAGGCGACGGGCTGCAAGATCTCGGTGCCGGGGGTTTTGTCGGCCACCAGCAGATTCTTCTCGATTTTGTCCTCGTAGCGGCCCAGACCGGTCTCCCGCCAGGCCTCGTAGGCCAACACCTGGGCATGGTCGCGAGCGGCCTGACGCATGTGGCGGATGATGTCTTCGCGGCGGGCCAGGGGCAGCAAGTCGAGTTGGCGAAAGGCGATCTTTGCTGCCTCTGCCGCCGAGTCAACGTCGGGGAAGATGCCCATCGCATCACCCGTCGCCCCGCCGGGGCGCTGGCCGGTTGGTCTCAAGCCGCGCACAACCTCGTGAACGATGTGCTCTACCTGCCTCTGATCTATTTGCACCGTCATTGGATTGCCTACACCTTTTGTGAGAAGACCTCTGGCCGATCAGATCGGCCCCAACCTCGGAGGTCCGAACGGTCACTCACACTTTTTGATACTTCACGTCGCCGCCCACCTCCCAGGTATCAACGATGGCCATAATCACGGCGTCGCACGGGCGGCGGTCGGTCAGCACCGTCTGACGAGCGGAGCTGCCGGTGGCGTACATCACCACTTCGTCCAGGCCGGCGCCGACGGCGTCGGCGGCGACGACGTAGCCGTCCATCGGCCGACCGTTGATGTCGAGGCGCTGGAGGACCAGGAATTTGAGGCCCTCCAGCTTCTCGTCTTTGCGGGTGGCAACCAGCGTGCCCACGACTTTACCCAGGAGCATTGCCTAGCTTTCTCCCAGTTCGGCTTTGACTTGCTCGGCCCGGCCCAGGGGCAGCACCAGGTCAATATTAAGGTGGGGCCGCGGGATAACGTGCACCGACACCACCTCGCCGACCTTTTCGGCGCCGCGCACGCCGGCCTCGATAGCGGCTTTTACGGCGGCCACGTCGCCGCGCACAATGGCTGTCACGTAGCCACCGCCGATCTTCTCGTAGTGAACCAATTCGACCTTGGCCGCCTTGACCATCGCGTCGGAGGCCTCGACCATGGCAGCAAATCCCTTCGTTTCAATCATACCGAGTGCTTCGGCCATAAGATTCATTTCCTCCCTTTGGTAGTTTATGGGGATGACGTAACTGGCTTATGTCTAAAATTTGTGCATGTCATTGCGAGCAAAGCGACACTTGCACCGCACGCAAGTGCAGGTGAGCAATCCCCGCTCACCAACGGTTGAGACCGCCTCGCCTCCGGCTCGCGGTGACATTATGAGCCACACAACTACTCGCGCTTGCCCTGTTCCCCTTCTCGGCCCGACACGCCCTCGATGGCTGCCAGGGCCGCGCCGTAGCCAGCCATAATGTCTCGTTCTTCGCCTCCCAGGTAAACTCGCCCGAAGGAGCCGAAGGCAATCACTTCCAGGATGTTGATCTCGGCCGCCTTTTCTGCCTCGTTGGCGGCCAAAGCGGCGTAGCCGGCAGGCTCCACTTCCAGCACGTAAAGGGTCTGTCCCGCCAACAGCATATGACCGTGGCGCATACGGTTGATGAGCTGTACCTGATGGGGATCAATTTTGCGGATGATCTGGCTGGAGACAATCCGGGGCTTGCGACGATCTTCTTCGCGCAGGCCCAGAGCTTCCAGGATGGCAGCTCCGGCAGCCCGTGTTTCGGCCTGTGATTCGGAATGGATCTCCAGCAACCCATACAGTCGCTCGACGATTTGCAGGCCAGGGCGGACTTTGGTAGCCTTCAGGGCCACGTCGGTGATGCGGTTGATCTCGATGCCAGGCGAAATCTCGATCCAGAGAGAGGCATCGTTGGGCAGAGGCAAGAATCCGCGCGCAACGGTGCCCAAAAAGGCGGCGTGCTGCGGTTGCAGGCTGTCGAGGAAAACGTAGCTGCGCAGATCAACGGACAAGGTATCTTCTCCTTTTTTGAATGGACACTAGGCCAGTTTGTTCTTGCTCGCAGCGGGTCTGCCCCTGGCCTACCGCCAGGACAGGCTGCACCTGCTCGTCCTGGGCTCGCGCCAGCGGGCCAGGGTGGTGCGGCACAGGTGTGACCCGCGTGTTTAGCGAACCGGAGCCGTCGGGTCACAGACCAGACGGGAGCAAGAAAGTACGATATTGACGCTAGGCCAGTTTGTTGGCCGATGACGAGGACTGGCCAGGCGCGCTGGCCCAAAGCAAGCGTTGCAGGTGCTCCATCGCCTGCTCGTCGTAGGCCCGCTCACCGCACACGTCGCAGACGATGGCGGGCATCCGGTCTACGACCAGGAGTGCGTCGCCGTGCCACTGAATGTAAACCATGTCTCGGCGTTGCAAGCGACCGGTATGACAATAGGGGCAGATACTTATGTTCATAAACGCTTCTTGGCCTCTTGTACAATCTTAACGCCGGCACTGGCGCCGATGCGGGTGGCCCCCGCCTCGACCATGCCTTTGGCATCGGCATAGCTGCGAATGCCGCCGGCTGCCTTCACCCCCATGCCGGGGCCTACCACCCGGCGCATCAGGGCCACGTCGGCTACGGTGGCGCCGCCGGGACCAAAACCGGTGGACGTTTTCACGTAGTCGGCGCCGGCCTTTTTGGCCAGTTCGCAGGCCTTGATCTTTTCCTGGTCGGTGAGGAGGGCGGCCTCGATGATGACTTTGCACAGTGCGCCATTGTTGTGACAGGTACGGGTGACCATGGCGATGTCTCGCTCCACCAGGTCGTATTCACCCCCCTTAAGCGCGCCGATGTTGATGACCATGTCAATCTCGGTCGCCCCGTCGTCTATGGCTTGTTGAGCTTCGTAAGCCTTGACCTCGGGCGGGGTGGCCCCCAGCGGAAAGCCGACGACGGTACACACGGCAACGTCGCTCCCTTTCAACAGGTCGGCGCAGAGTTTCACGTGAGTGGGGTTTACGCAGACGGCGGCGAAGCCGTATTGCCGGGCTTCGTGGCAAAGCTGAGCGATTTGGGCCTGAGTGGCGTCGGGTTTTAGCAGCGTGTGGTCAATGAAGCGGGCGATGTCGCCGTCCACGTGGGCGATGCCCAGGGTGGCGCTGAAGCGCGAGGCGCCGGCCTCCATTGCCTGCCGCACCAGATGCGGACGGTGTTGCACGCCCTGTCGTTCGCAACCGGGGCAGTTGGGGTCGTGACTGTAGTCGGTGGCCGGCGCGCCAACGCGATTGTCGTTGAGGGCCGTCAACACCTGTTGGGTGATCGCCTCTACCAGGCGTTCGATGGTGGCTTCGTCGTATTGCATTTAAGGAAAATTCACCTGTTCCTGAGGTAACGTCGTTCAATTTCCATAATTTTGTTCACACGCCGGGCATGGCGACCACCGCCGAAATCGGTCTTCAGCCAGGTTTTGACGATTTGCCGGGCCAGGTTGCGCCCAATGAGGCCGGCTCCCAGGGTGAGCACGTTGGCATCGTTGTGTTCGCGGCTGTTGGTAGCCGTCGCCTGGTCGTAACACATCGCAGCACGCACGCCGGGCACTTTGTTGGCGGCCATGCACGAGCCGATGCCCGCGCCATCGATGACGATGCCCCGGAAGGCGGTACCATCGGCCACCTGGCGGGCCACGGCAAAGGCAAAGTCGGGGTAGTCCACCGACTCCTGGCTGTGAGTGCCGCAGTCCAGGGGACGATAGCCCAGCTCGACCAGGTAGCTTTTGAGATCCTCTTTCATCTCAAAGCCGCCGTGGTCGCAGCCGATGGCAACCACCTCTCCCTGGGCGGGAGCGGGCTGGACTGCGGGAGCGTCGGAGGCGGCAGGTGCAAGGGTGACGCCGCGTTCCATCGCTATTTGCCGGGCCAGGGGAGTTACCAGCGACTCGGAGGGCAGTTTCATCTCGGTGCCCGGTTCCGCCCGGCTCACATCCTCGGCGGTGACAAGGGGTCGGCGAGGATGGTGGCCGTCGGCGACCCCCAGTGTGCGCAGCACCACCCGGCGCACAATTTGGCGTATCTCGTCTTCACGGTAAGGCATAGCAGAAGCCAGTCGTTTTCGTGGGGTAAACCTGCGCCGGAATGGGGATTCCGGCGCTGCGGTTGCTCGGCGCTGCGATTGCTCTCCCGGTAAAGCCTTGCGAAGGTTCGGAAATGCTTTTAGAAAGCAAGCCCGCTCCCTATTTGGGGCATATGACCGTCACACAGAGCTTTCTCGAAACCTTCGCAAGGCTACCCTGCTGAACGCTTACGGTTGTAGCTTAAAAGGGAACAGATCTGTTATTCGGCCTGCTCGCCCGCAGGATACATCGAGAGGAACAGGCCACCGCCCCGACCGCCTGAGTCTATGGGAGGGCGAGTAGCTTCTTCACGGGATGAAACTTTCCAGCAGATGGCCAACGGTCGCCGAGGCCGCGGGCGCATCGCGCGGGATCACCCCCCACTGACTTGGGGGCCAATACGAAATCCACGCTTTGCCAACCACTTTGTCCCGGGGAAGCATGCCCCAATTGTGCGAGTCGCTGGAGCTATTTCGGTTATCGCCCAACACGAACAGTTCATCGGGCCCGACGCGGCGCGGTTTCATAGAATACCCGCCAGGCCGCGCGACGTAGGGCTCATCGAGAGGCTGACCGTTGACGAAAACCTGTCCATTTCGGACTTCAACCAATTCGCCGGGCAGGGCGATGACTCGTTTCACGTAGTCCTCGCCGGGACGGTTGGGCGGTTCGAAGACGATCACGTCACCCCGCTGTATTTTGCCCAGGCGATAGCTTATCTTATCAACGATGAGGTACTGGCCGTCGTGCAGGTTGGGTTCCATGCTGGTGCCAACCACCCGAAAGTTGCGCACGACGGTTTGGATGAGAAGGAAGATCACCACCGTAAGGAGGACTGTCTCGGCGATCTCACGCAAGACCGATTTGGCAGCATCCCAGTTGACTGCCGTCTCCTCCTCTTCCTCAATCTGTGGTTCCAGTTGTGGTTCCAGGTTTTCTGTCTCTACCGCCTCCAGATACGACTCAATTGAGGCATCGTTGCTCAGGTCATTGTCGAATAGGCCGCTCAAAGGAAACTCCTGACTTCAGTAAATAGCGAGATCGTAACTGCTCAGCCACCCTTGCAAAGGTTGTGAGTGGCTTTGATGATGGAGCAACGTCCAATGGGAAAAGGTGTTTTCGGATTGAAATCCATCACGAAATCTTCGCACGGGTTCCGCTACCTGAGCAGTCACGCGGGCTCAATTATAGTACACTTCGGTGGGAGTGGCAAGGAATGCGAGATTCCGTGGTAGGGGCAGACCAATGTGTCTGCCCGGCGGGGCGGACACGCAAGGCTGCTCTGAGTCGGGCGGACACACGGGCCCGCCTGGGCTTATACCAATTGTGAGAAGGAATCGCCCCGGAATAGGGATTCCGGGGCCACGAGATGGGGGGCCACGAGATGGGGGGCTACGAGGTGAGCCGATGAGCACCCCGCAGCGCCGGAATAGGGATTCCGGCGCAGGCAAAAAACACCGCCTTTCAATAGGCAATTGGTATTATTGGCGGTGAAAGGGCGGACACGCAGGGCTGCCCCTACTCGCCGTGGGCTATCGGCAGGGTGAAGGCGAAGGTAGTCCCTTTGCCCAGTTCGCTCTGGACCCAGATCTCGCCGCCGTGCATCTCGACCAGGCTTTTGGTGATGCTGAGGCCCAGGCCGGTGCCGGGCACGTCACGCACGCGGGGGTCGTCGGCGCGGAAAAACTTGGTGAAGAGCTTTTGTTGATCTTCGGGGGAGATGCCCAGGCCCGTATCGCTCACGCTGACGGTCAGATGGCCGGACGACGAGGAATCCGCCACGCCATCGGCGGCAATGCGGATCTGACCACCGTCGGGCGTGTACTTGTAGGCGTTGCTGACCAGATTGGTGATGACTTGAACGAGCCGCCCCTGGTCGCCCCAGACGTGAGGCAGAGCAGGTGGTATTTCCACCTCCAGGGTCAGTTGCTTGGCCTCGATTTGGGCTTTGACCGATTGGATCACCGTCTCGATGACTTCGTGCAAGTCTACCGGCCCCATCTCCAATCGCAGGCGACCGGCCTCGATGCGGCTCACGTCGAGCAAATCGGCCACCAACCGGTCCATGCGGTCCACGTTGGCTGCGATGACGTTGAGGAACTGCCGTTGGCGTTCGGTCAACTCGCCGCCAGTGCCCAGGGCCAGCAATTTGGCGTAGCCTTTGATAGACGTCATCGGGATCTTCAACTCGTGCGAGGCGACAGACATGAACTCTGTCTTGGCTTGATTGGCCGCCTGGGCTTGCTGATAAAGGCGGGCGTTTTCGATGGCAATGGCCGCGTGATCGGCCAGCCGGGTGACGAAGGCCAGGTCGTCCTGGCTGAATGCGTCGGGGTGAGGACTCTCCAGGCTGATGACCCCTCGCACCGCCCCCTGGCGCAAAACCGGGACGGCCATCTGCGAGCGGGTGTGGGCGACGACCGGCTCGAACTCCGGATAGTCCTTTACGTTGCCGGCGACCACCGGCTGCCCGGTGCGGGCCACCCGTCCGATGATACCTCGCTCCACCGGCCACGGTTCATCCCGATAGCGAGCGTATTCGGCAGGCACTCCCCGCTGCGCCAACAGGTAAAGACCGGTGCCCTCCTCGTTTATGACTCCCATCACGCCGGTTGGTGCGGCCACGGCGTCCATCGCATGTTCCAACGTCAGTTCCATCACGTGAGCAAAGTCCAGGGAGGCGTTCAGTTGCCGGTCGATGACCTGCATGGTGTGAAGTTCCTGTACCCGCTCGGCCAGGGCTTGATCGGTCATCGTGAACAGACGGGCGTTCTCGATGGCAATGGCCGCCTGAGCTGCGAAGCTGGTCAGCAGTTCGGTGTCTTCTTCGGAAAAGCCTGCCGGGGCACGCTTGTTGAGCACTTCGATGACGCCTACCAGCCGGTCGTGGCTGACCATCGGCACGCAGATCAGGTTGCGGGTGACAAACTCGGTGGTGCGATCAAAAGAGACGTTCAATCGAGGGTCGGTTTGGGCATCGTTAACGATGAGCAAACGCAGTTCCTTGGCGACGGCGCCGGCGACGCCGCTGCCGACGGGCAGTTGCGCCCCACGCAACTGGTCGCCGACGGGGCCCAGCACCACCTCGAAAGTAAGGGTTTCTCCGGCGTCGTCGGCCAGCAACAGCGACCCGGCTTCGGCATTGAGAAGCTCCAGTGATTTCTCCATAATCAACTGAAGCACGGCCTCCAGGTCCAACGTCTGGTTGATGATGCGGCTGACCTGGTTTAGGGCGGTGAGTTGTTGCGCCCGACGCTCGGCGGCTTCGAGCAACTGAGCGTTTTCCAGGGCGATGGTCGTTTGATTGACCAACGTGGTCAAAAAGACCACGTCGTTCTGCCGGTATGGTTCGCCCGACCGTCTGGAGCCCAACGCGAGCCAGCCGATAAGATGGTCGGTGCCACGCAGGGGCACAAATAGCTCTGCGTCGAGGACGGCGAGCCGCCCCAATTCTCCCGGAGAAAAGCCATCACGGATTCCACTGCCCCGGAGCGACAGGTGTAGAGTCTCGGCCGTCTGTGCACGCTCCAGAGGACTGGCGAGGCGGCGGGGAAGCTCGTCGTCCTGGCTAAAATAGATGCGGACGTCCGGCGGCAACGGCGTTCCTATCTGACTACGCACCGAGTATATGTTTAGGGCCGGGTCACGCAAAAAGACAAGGGCCCGCTCCGGGTGCAGAGCCGTCTCACAACCATCGAGGAGCATGGTCAGGATCCGATCGGTCTTCAACGGTGCCGAGGTCAGCGCTCGACCGTATTCTTGCAGCAGAAGCCGATAGTCCCTTCGCTCGCGCAAGAAGGTCCTATCGACGACGCCCTGTAGCCGATCACGCACCGGTCCCAAAAAGAGGACCAGTGCCAGCACAAAGAGAGTCAGCAGCACCGGGTCATCGGCGGCGGTCGAGGCCTGAAACAGTCCCCCCACCAGGGTGATGGACGCGAAGTAGGCGCCGGTCACCAGGAGGGTGAGGCCCAAATAAACCAGGCTGCGGGTGAGCACCAGGTCGAGGCTGAGCAATCGGTACCGCAGAATGGCGTAGGCAATCGAGATCGGAAAAAGGGCGAGCGGGGCGAATACCAAAATGAAGGTAGCCGGCGAGAGGGGAATTTGCGCGTTCAGCAGGTTGGTAAAAGCCCAGATGACGAGGGGCAGGAAGGCGGCGATACTCCCCCAAACAATAATGCGTGCCTGTTGCCGCACAATCGGAGAAGCCGCCTGGTAGCGAGTGTAGACGAGCAAGGCGATAAAGCCCAGTATGGCGAATCCCGCAAAGGCGAAGCACCAACGCCAGGGGATAAAGTAGGCACGTGGGGTGTGGAGCGTGATGCTGGCATAAAGTCCAATAACCAGGGCAGGGACGTAGAGGGTGAAGCGAAGCCAGGGATGGCGGCGGATCAGGCCAGTTTCGGCGGGGAAGAACAGGGCCAGGTGAAACAGGGCAGCCCCGGTCATCGGGATAGACAGAGTCCAAAGATAGGCCAGCCAATGGTAGCCGTGCAAGTCGAAGAACGAACCGGTGAAGATGGAGAAGAAAGCGGTGAAAAGGGCGAAGACTTGCCCTGAGCGTTCGTTGCCCCGCACCCGATAGACGGCGACGCCCAACCCCAGGTAAAGCAGTCCCAGCAAGTAGGGGAGCCAAAACGCCAGAAGAAAATCGCTCAGAGGGAAAGGGATCAGGGGCACCTGCACGTTGATCGTGCCGGCCGACGAGCGGACAGGGTCTTTCTCGACGGTGAGCGTCACCACCTGGCCTGGCCGCTTTTGGGCCAGGACAGCGGCCACCTCGCTGCCGGTGGCGACGGGTTGCCCGTCAATTGCCAGCAGGCGGTCGGTGTTGCGCAACCCGGCCTGACGGGCAGGCCAGGCCGGGTTGTGCACGTCGCTGATGACCAGCGTCGGCTCCAGGAACAGGCCGAGGAAGGGATGCCGGACCCAGCGCCAGGCTAAAACAGGGGCGAGCAGGTTCACGGTAATCGCCAGGGCAATGGCACCCCATACGACCAGATGCGTTGCCCGCCTTCGATTGGTGCGGTAGGGCTCCCCCGGATCAGTTTGGACAGGGCCGGCATCTTGAAGCGTAGCCATCAAATCCTCGAACCGACGCTCAGCAAGGCAAAATTATAAAAGTACCCCGCCGAGGCGGGATGTAGCACATCCAGTGTAGCACAAGGCGGGGTAGCAAGTCAAGACACAAGTTAGTACTTTAGTAAAGGAACATCGGCTTGCCGTCCACGTGGCGAACTTTGGGGCGATACTCCTCCACGTCGTAAAGTTGATCCACGTCCACTCGCTTCACCCCCTCCGAGACGGTGCTGATGGGCACGTTGGTATAGATGCCCTTTTGAATAGCGACCATACGGCCGGTTTTGCCTTCCACAATCAAGTCCATCGCCATATTCGCAAAGTTAAAGCCGACCATCAGGTCAATCGAATCGGGCGCGCCGCTGCGCATCAGGTAAGCCACTTGCTGATAGAGAATGTTCTCGCCGGTCAATTTCTTCAGCACATCGCCGGTGTAGGCTCCGATGCCGCCCAGCTTTTTATGGCCGTAAGCATCTGCTTCCCCGCGCTCGACGATCTGCCCGCCGATCATCTGCGCCCCTTCGGAGATGGTGATCATAGCATAATTGCTGGGGTTGTTGCGTTTGTCGTGCAGCACCAGCCGGGCCAGTTTCTCCGGGTCGAAGGGGACTTCGGAGATGATGGCCCGGTCCACGCCCGACAGGTAGGCCGAGATGAGCGAAGTCTCGCCCGAGTTGCGTCCAAACAGTTCGATGATGCCAATGCGCTCGTGTGAGCCAACCGAGGTGCGCAGGTTGTGGATAAAACGCACGCTGCGAGTGACCGCCGTGGAAAAGCCGATGCAATAATCAGTGCCGAATACGTCGTTGTCCATCGTCTTGGGGATGGCAACGATAGGGACTCCCTCGTGGTGCAAGCGGTCGGCGTAGCTCAACGTATCGTCGCCCCCGATAGGGATGAGTACGTCAATTTTGAGGTGCTCGAGGACTTTTAATACGTGAGGTGTGAAGTCGTGGGGCGTTTGGTCCTCCGGGTCAAAGTCGGGCCCGCGCAGAAACTCGGGGATTTCCCGGCCACGCACGTGCGACGGACGGGTGCGGGAGGTGTGCAAAAACGTCCCGCCGGTGCGGTCAACGGTGCGCACCGCCTGCCGGTTCAAAGGGATGACGCACTGCCAGTTCTTAGAGTCATCTTCGAGGTTATAGTGCAGCGGGCCCCACCAGCCGCGACGGAAGCCTACGATTTCAAACCCTTCTTCCTCGGCGCGATACACCAGGGCCTTGATAGCCGGGTTGAGACCAGGGACGTCGCCCCCGCCGGTAAGAACTGCTACTTTCATCGTTCAAACTCCTTCACTTGGATTTTGCCCATTAAAACAAAAGACGGGGTATACCACAAGCCCCGTCATAAGAGCTTTGCCCTAAGGCTCAGCCTGAAATCATGGGTTTTCTCTCACCTGCCGGGTGCGTTGGGGCTTGGCTCAACTCAGGCGTCGTTGCGAGGACGTTGAGCAGGTCACGGCGACGGCTCCTTCGTCGGTCGCCTGTTTACAGTTGGAAACCTTGAGAGCAGTCGGGATAACGAGTCATCCCCATCGCGACACCCAGTATAGCCCAGATGTGCTTTCCTGTCAATGGAGGGACAACGAGAAACTAGGGCAATCGCATTAAAATAAACCAGCTAGAACCTTAAGGAGATACTTTTCATCCCAACCGGCTTTGAGGCGCTTAGCTTTGATACCACATTTGGCCGTTTTCTCTTGTTTGAGCAAATTCAAGGCGATATGTCTCAAGA
>JAJRXB010000245.1 GCA_024276515.1 Chloroflexota bacterium | reverse complement strand
CTGGGGCCTTCAGGCGCGACTTTAGTCGCTATCGCCTGATGCCGGGCCAGATAAAAGACGCATCCTGCCATAGAATTGAAATGCACCCCCGGTTTGGGGGGAGGGCTTTCCCATTTTCAGCGGGAAAGCGAGCGAAGGCCCCTTCGACTCGGCTCAGGATGCCTTCGACTCGGCTCATGATGCCTTCGACTCGGCTCAGGATGCCTTCGACTTGGCTCAGGATGCCTTCGACTTGGCTCAGGATGCTCGCTGCTGCTATCTGCCAGAAATATAGGTGCCAGGAGCGGCTTCTTGAAGTAGGGGCGAACCCGCGTGTCGCCCGCTCATAACCTGATTTTGACTCAAGTTATCTGCCGAAAGTGCCTGGCACCTGAGTAGTTGCCGGGTAGTTGCCGGAAAGGTTCTTAATTTCGTCCCGGTGGCCCCGCTCGTGACGGTAGGGAACGCGCAATACGCTGGCCAGGGTAATTGGATCACCCCACACCGGGTGCGAGCCGGTGCGGCTCAACGCCTGTTCCGACACTTCGTTTAGCAGGGCCAACAGTTGCTCTCGGGTGGCGGCCAGTTCGGCCAGTGTTTGAGGCCAGGTCAAATCAGCTCGGCGGGCCCGCTGGCGAGCGTTCCAGGTATCGACATCGTAGTCGTCGGCGATTGGCCGTTCCTCGATCAACATACGCCGGGCAAAGGCGATGATCGCTTCTTCGACGGCCGCCAGGTGAGCGACGTGGTCTTTGATAGACCAGGCGTCCGGCCAGGGCCGTCGCTGCACCGCTTCTTCGCTGAGGCCATCGATCAACGCCAGCGTGGCAAGTCGGCTCTCGATCAACCGATTCCGAATGTCGGAAATTGTGTCGCGTGCCATGTTGGGGATGGCATCTATGCGAGAGCTGCCACGCTCACCAGGGCCGACAGAGCGTCGGTGACATCTTCCTGGAAGACGAGGAAGCCCGTCACCAGCGCCAGGCAACAGCAACAAAGAATGACCACCACCGCCACAATGGCCACGATGAGCCACGTCCGACTTCGGCCCGGCGCTTCTTCGTCGTACTCATCGTATTCGTCGTATTCCTGGTATTCTTCGAAATCTGCCATGTTCCCTCTCTCTGTGGTAAAAGTTTGGAGGTCATCTCTAGTTTCTTGAGAGAAAAGGCTGTAACAGACGATTATCAGCGGATAGGTAACGAATGAACGGATGTCTCTCCTCGCGCAAGTGTGTGATCCGTTCATCCGCTACTTCATCCGTTGATCATCTCCTCTTGCTCAGAAAACTAAAGTGTTACCTTTAAAGTTGCAACCGTTCAGATGAGGCCGAGAAACTCCTCCCCCTGCGAGGGGGAGGCTGGGAGAGGGTGGGCCTTTGGCTGGGGGTCCCTCACCCTCCCCTGGCCCCTCCCTGCGAGGGAGGGGAATGCTCTTCCGGGTGGGGCTCAGGGGACGGGGGTCATTTCCAGCCCCTCCACGATGTTCGAGAAGACATTGCCTATGGTTGGCCCTCCCAGCACCAGGCCTGACCAGATTGCAACGAGACAACAGCAGCAAAGAAAGAGAACCACCGCAACGGCGATGATGACGTTGCGGGTGGTGTTGCTCTGTTGTGGCTGTTGATACTCTGCCATAGAAGAACCTCCTCCACGAGGAATGGCTACCCTGCATAGCGGGCCCGGCCTCTGCTCCACCACCATGCCAGGGACAGGATGAATAACACAGTCAGGAAAACGAGCACGATGGGCACCAAAATAGCCAACACGGTGGTGACGAGCGATACCCCGTCTTCTGCCAGACTGACCAGCCAGTTGCCGGTGCCGGCGGTGGTTGCCGTCACTGCCGGACGAGCGGTGGCTTTAACGGCGTGCACCCCGCCGGCTACGACCAGACCGCAGATGAGGGCCAACACCGGCTGCACTTCGCCGACCACGCCCGAGTTGGCGGCGAAGAGAATGGCCCCGGCCGTCGGGCGGATGAGGGTGTTGATCACGTCGTTGATTGTGTCGGCAGCGGGGACCTTGTCTACTGTCATCTCGACGAGCAGCAAAACTGCCAGCACGACGATGACCCACCAGCTTGTCAGCACG
>JAJRXB010000244.1 GCA_024276515.1 Chloroflexota bacterium | reverse complement strand
CGACGACCTGTGCCCCGAACGGGGTACCTGTGCCCCGAACGGGGTACCTGTGCCCCGAACGGGGTAAGCAATCGCCACAATGCATCGTAGGAGATTGCTTCGCATCCTTCGGATGCTCGCAATGACAAATGTGACATTGTCGAACTACTCAGGTAGCGGAACCCTTGCGAAGGTTTCACGATGGATTTCAGGCCGAAAACCTCTTTTCCCATTGAGGGTTGCTTCCTCTATCAAGGCTATTCGCAACCTTCGCAAGGGTGGCTGAGTGGTTACCAACTTCACAGATATTCGACCCGGCCATCCTTCTTCAACTGCTCGACGACCAGTTTCACGTCCTGAGCCCGGTCGCGGGCGCAGATGAGGATCGCGTCGTCGGTGTCTATCACGATGACGTCTTTCAGGCCAACGGTGGCGATCAGCTTTTTTCCGCCCTGGATAAAAGAGGCGCTTGTGTCCACGCTCACGTGCTCGGTGTTGACGATGACGTTGCCCGCCTCGTCTGGCCGGTGCAACTGGTAAATGGCCGCCCAATCGCCGATGTCGGTCCAGCCGATGTCCACCGGGATGACGAGCACGTCGTCGGCCCCTTCCATCACCCCGTAGTCTATCGTCTCTTTGCGAACCTGGGGCCAGACCTCGGCCAACACTTCTGCCTGCCGGGGTGTGCCCAGGGCCGCTTCAATCGTTCGCAACTGGGCGTAAAAAGCGGGCATCTGCCGGGCAAACTCGGCCATGATGCGATTGATCTGCCAGATGAACATGCCGCTGTTCCAACTGTAAAGGCCGGTCGCCAGGAACTCGGCAGCCCGGGCAGCATCGGGCTTTTCGACGAAGGCGTCAACCGCGTACACCTCGAAGCCCTCGACAGTCCCCACCCGGTCACGGCGACGGATGTAGCCGAAGCCGGTGGAAGGGAAACTGGGCTGGATGCCCAGGGTGACGATGTGTCCCTCGCGCGCCACCTGGGCCGCCGCCGAGAGCACACGCCGGAATTTGTCCACGTCCCGGATGTAGTGGTCGGCGGTGAGGACGGCCATCACTGCCTCTGGGTCCCGCTGCTTCAGATGCAGAGCGCCCAGACCGATAGCCCCCGCCGTGCCCCGAGCCATCGGCTCGACGATAAAATTCTCGCCGGGAACGTCGGGGACCTGCGCCGCCAGGACTTCGACGTGATCGCGAGCCGTGACCACCAACACCCGCTCCGGCGGCAGAAGCGTCTCCAGACGATCCACCGCGTGCTGAAACATCGTTCGATTGTCAATGAGTTCAATTGCCTGCTTGGGGCGACTCTGGCGGCTGAGCGGCCACAACCGGGTGCCGCTGCCACCGGCCATAATGAGTGCGTAGAAGTTACTCACCGTTGAGTTCCTTTCTTCCATTAGCAACTATTCACGTAACTACCTACTCAGGCTTTAGGTGCCAGGCACTTATGAAAGTGGCAATGAATACAGGCGAATTTTGGCTTTGAAACATCCGCCGAAAGTGCCTGGCACCTGATTTGCCCCACCTGGCTGAGTAGTCACCTATTCACTTTGTTCGCCGGGATTTGGGGATTAGGAGATAAAACTTGGCTTATGTCTAGAATCTGTGCATGTCATTGCGAGCGAAGCGACACTTGCACCGCACGCAAGTGCCAACGACTGAGACCGCTTCGCCTCCGGCTCGCGGTGACATGTCGGCACATTCTTCATAACGCCGCTGTGGCCGGTCTCCCCTGGCCTTCCGTCAGGACAGGACGACCGAGCCACCGCCGATCCCTCACTCCACCACGTAGGGCACGCCGGCTTCGCGGGCGATCACGTAATTCATCCCCCCCACCTGCCGGACTTTGCCCTTCAGTTCCATCAAAGTCAACGTGCTGGCCACTTCGCTGATGGGCAGGCCGGCGGCGCGCCCCAGCTCGTCCACGTGAATCGGCTCCGACGAAAGGTGGCTGAGCAACACGGCCTCTGTCTCGTTGTCGGGGATAATTTCGCGCGCCTCGGTCTGCTCGGCAACCATCGTCAGGTTCAGCTCCTCCAGGATGTCGCCAATGGTGGTGACCAGCTTGGCCCCCTGCTGGATGAGTTGATTCGGCCCGGTGCTGGTCCGGTTCAAGATATTGCCCGGCACGGCGAAGACTTCGCGGCCCTGCTCGGCGGCATAGTCGGCGGTGATCATCGCCCCGCTGCGAGTTGTCCCCTCCACCACCAGCACCCCCAGGCTCAGGCCGCTGATGATGCGATTGCGACGCGGGAAGTTGCCGCTCTCGGGTCGCGTGCCCAGCGGGTATTCGCTGACCAGGGCCCCCTGCCCGGCGATGCGCTCGGCCAGCTTGCGATTCTCCGCCGGGTAAATTATGTCAATACCGTTGCCCAGCACCGCAATGGTGCGCCCGCCGGCGTCGAGGGCGACCCGGTGAGCGTGGGTATCGATGCCGTGGGCCAGTCCACTGACGATGGTGACACCGCTGGCCGCCAGTCCGCCCACCAGGGCTCGCGTCGCCTCGCGTCCGTAAACGGTCGCCCGTCGCGTGCCCACCACACCCAGTGCCCATTCATCCTGAGGCAAAAGCTCTCCCCACACGTAGAGCACCGGCGGGGGATCGGGGATGGCCCGGAGCAGCGCCGGGTAGTCGGGACTATCCCAGGTCAGCACCGTCACCCCCAATTCAAACAGGCGCGCCAATTCGCCCGCCAGGTCGAGCTTGTTTCGCAGGGTGAGGAAGGTTTCAATCGTGCGTCGGTCGAAGCCAATAGCACGCAACGTAGCAGCCGAAGCACTCCACGCCTGGCGTATGTCTCCAAAATGATCCAGGAGGGCGCGCAGCCTGACCGGTCCAATGCCGGGCACGCGGCTGAAGCCCACCCAATACTGCAAATCCTCGCTCACCGTTGATTCCTTGATGCAATACGCAGCCACAGGCGACACAACGCAGCTAGCATACCACGACCAAAGCGCGTTTGTCAAGCATCACCGAGAACAAAGGTGATGAGACAATAGGCCCATTTCTCCGGCAAACGCATCAACTCACTTGCCAGACCATTCAAAATGGGGTAAGATTTGAAACCCACGAGGTTATAATCGTGATAGTCATTCTGAAAAGAATCGCTCACCCTCCCACAGATTCAAGAGCTTTTTCAGGCCAAAAAATCGCTTGTCCAGTTCTGAAAGAAGGAGCAACCCGTGGGAGGGTGGAAGATAGGAGAGACCAGTGAGTCAGAACATCGGATCCCTGTTGATCCCACCGGCCAACCTGGAAGAATTGGACATCCCCCAAGGGGTTGTGACCGATCTGATCCTACGTCTTCTGTTCACCGAGGGGGACTCCAGCGCCACCCGCATTGAAGAGATAGTCCGTCTTCCCTTCAAGGTATTGGACGAAATTCTGGTACACCTGCAGCAGGAACACCTGGTCGAAGTCCCCCGGTCAACAGGCCGGCTGGGGAGACGCAGCTATCTATACAGCATCACCGAAGAAGGCAAAGCCCGGGCCCGCGACGCCCTTGAGCGCACCCAATACATCGGGCCGGCCCCGGTCCCTCTGGAGAAATACAACAAAGCCATCCTCTGGCAGGCTCAACGAGACAAGGTGAGCCCAGAGCGAGTCAAAGAGGCGCTGAGCCACCTGGTTTTACCTCCCGACTTCCACCGGCGCATTGGACCGGCCGTCAACACCGGCACGTCCCTCTTTCTTTACGGACCACCGGGCAACGGCAAAACGACCATCGCCCAGGCAATTGCCATGCTGGTTGCCGGGGCCGAACCCATCTGGTTGCCCTACGCCATCGCCGTCGGCAGCCAGATTATCCAGCTATACGACCAATTGGTGCACCGCGAAGTGAAGACGGTATCCGACTATCAGACGAACATAGACCCGCGTTGGAGTCAATATCGCCGGCCGGTTGTGATCACGGGCGGCGAACTGAAATTAGACAGCCTGGACCTGCGCTTTGACCCGATTGCCAAATTCTACGAGGCGCCACTGCAAATGAAAGCCAACGGCGGCATGTTCCTCATCGACGACTTTGGCCGTCAGCAAATGCGCCCCATAGACCTGCTGAACCGCTGGATCGTGCCGCTAGAAACAGAGATCGATCTTTTCCGCCTGCAAACAGGGCAAACTTTTCAGGTGCCTTTTAAGCAACTTATCGTCTTCAGCACCAACCTCGACCCCGAAGAGCTGGTCGACGACGCCTTCCTGCGTCGCATTCAGATAAAGGTAGAGGTCAGCAGCCCCGACGAGAAGATGTTCTATCGCATCTTTGCCACCATGTGTCGCCAGCTCAACGTCCCCTTCGACAAAGACTCCTTCGTCCACTTTCTGCACGAATGGTACTACAAAACAGGCCGCAAGCTCCAGTCGGTGCACCCCCGCGACATCCTCAAGGGAGTCGTGGCCCTCTGCGACTACGAGGGAGTCCCCTATCGCCTGACGCCGAAACTGATTGACGAAGCCTGCCAGGCCTATTTTGTGAAACCGCAATCGCCTGAAGCTCAGGCAGATGG
>JAJRXB010000243.1 GCA_024276515.1 Chloroflexota bacterium | reverse complement strand
CCCACGCCGGCGGTTCCTCCTATGCCTATCCCCACCCCTTCCGGGCCGCCCACCGACGTGTACGTCGTCCGGCCTGGTGACACGTTGAGCGTCATCGCCCTCTATCGGTGCGGCTGTGAGGTGGAGGAACTGGCTGCGCTCAACGGCATCGAGGACCCGGCCAGCTTGCAGGCCGGCCAAACCTTGCTCATCCCCGTCAAAACCGACCGGGTCGGTCCGGCCTTCCCCTTGCTGCCCGACAGCGAAGTGGTCTACGGCCCGGCCTACGTGGATTTTGACGTCGCCGAGTTCGTCCAACGACAGGGCGGCTACCTGGCAGGCTACACCGAGCGGGTGAACGGCGACGAATACACCGGCGCTGAGATCCTGGAGATGGTGTCGGGCCGTTTTAGCGTCGGGCCTCGGGCGTTGTTGGCGCTGCTGGAGTATCAGAGCGGGTGGGTGACGGGGGTGCCGGCGACCGAAGCGGCTCAGTATTTCCCGTTGGGGCTGGAAGACGGCGGACGGGCCGGGCTCTATTTTCAACTCAGTTGGGCTGCCAATCACATCAACGAAGGCTACTACGGCTACAAGCGACAGGGAACCCTGGCATTTCGCTTCGCCGACGGTGGGCGTGCTATGGCAGCCGACGGGTTGAACGCGGGGACGGTCGGCATCCAAAACGTGCTGGCCCTGACCTCCGACTGGGAGACGTGGCGCCGGGCGGTGGACCGGCGCGGATTCGTCCGTACCTACAGGGCGCTCTTCGGTGACCCCTATGCGCGAGCGATAGAGCCTCTCGTCCCGGCCGATCTGACACAACCCGCGTTGCGTTTGCCCTGGGAGGGAGAACATACCTGGTATTTCAGCGGCGGGCCACACGCCGCCTGGGGAGAGGGGAGCGCGTGGGCCGCTCTGGATTTCGCGCCTCCCGACGTGCGCGGTCATTGCGCCGTCTCGGTCGAGCGGGCGACGGCCGCAGCCCCCGGCCTGGTGTTGCGCAGCGGCGATGGTCAGGTTCTCGTTGATCTGGACGGGGATGGCTACGAAGGGACCGGTTGGGTGCTTTTTTACCTGCACGTGTCGCCAGACGAGCAGGTTCGGGCAGGGACGACACTGGCGCAGGGCGATCTGGTAGGCTACCCTTCGTGTGAAGGGGGCACCGCCGATTCCAGCCACCTGCATTTTGCCCGTCGCTACAACGGTGAGTGGATGGCCGCCGGCGGCCCGGTGCCGATGGTCCTCTCCGGCTGGCGGGCCGTGGCCGGGTTGAACCAGTACGAAGGGCAACTGGTGAAAGGGGATGAGGTCCGCGAGGCGTGTGAGTGCTGGGAAGACGAGAAGAACGGGCTGGTTTCGGACAACGTTGTGCTGGATGCCGGGGATTAGAAATTGTCAGCGGATTGAGCGGATTTTAGTTTACGCTTGAAAAGTGACTGTCACCTGCTTTCTATTGGTTGGTGGGGAAGCGGGAGAACTGATGGAAGATGTGGAAAAGTTGATGAGACGACCTTCTTTAATCCTGGGCGCGCTGCTGGGCGGGCTGACCGGCCTGCCCCTGGTGGCGATCTTGTTCCTCGGCGAGCAGTTTGCCGACCTCCCCTTCGTCCCGTTTGATCTCTTCGACTGGCTGGCGCGTGTGCTGCCGGGAGACGTGGTCACGCTGGGTATTGATACCGTCGTGCAAACGATCAGCGTTCTGAACCTCGGCCCGACGGACACGACCGCCAAACTCATCGAGCAGTTCATGGGGATCGGCGTGATGCTGGGCGGGGGTGCGTTGCTGGGCGCGGGCATTGCCTGGGCGCTGCGACGCATCGAGGGCCCCGGCTGGCGCGTGGGAGCCGTCGGTGGCCTGGTCGCTTTCCTCCTCGTCGGCGTCGTCGAGTTGGACCTGGGCGTTGCCAGCGGTCCTGGGCTGGCGCTGCCCTGGCTGGCGTTCCTGATCGTTGGCTGGGGGGCGCTGCTGGGCAATCTGCTGGACGCGCAGGCACCTCCGCCGGTGACGGACGAGGCTCGTGCCGACCGCCGCGCCGCGCTGGTCAAAATCGCTGGCGGGTCGGCGGCGGTGGCCCTGGGCGCGTGGGGGTTGGGTCGTCTCCTGGGAACGGGGCAGGGGGCGACGGGGGCCGGTCAACCGCTGACTGACCTGGCGACGCCGGTCGAGACACCCCTACCGCCGGGTTCCCCTGCCCCGTCCTCGCCGGTAGCGCCGCTGCCGCAGGCGATGGCGACGGCGACGATGCGGGACCGGGTGGAACCGGCTCCCGGCACACGCCTGGAACTGACGCCCAACGAAGATTTCTACCGTATTGACATAAACACCCGTCCGGTTGTGATCGATGGCGCGTCGTGGGTGCTGGAGGTGGATGGGCTTTTCGAGAATCCTCGCCCGCTCACGCTTTTGGATCTCAGGGCTTATCCTGCCGTGACCCAGGCGATTACCTTGAGTTGCATCTCCAATCGGGTTGGCGGCGACCTGATCGGCACCAGCTATTGGACGGGCGTGCGCCTGCGCGACGTGCTCAAGGACCTGGGCTTGCGTCCCGAAGCGGAAGCGCTGTTCGTCGAGGGGGCCGATGGCTTTTACGAGAGCGTGGCGATGGAAGATTTGATGGACCCGCGCACGTTGCTCGTCTACGGGATGAATGGTGAGACTTTGCCCGTGAGAAACGGCTTTCCGCTGCGCATCTACATCCCCAACCGCTACGGCATGAAACAGCCGAAGTGGATCACCCGCATCGAGGCCATCGACCGTGAGGGGCCGGGCTACTGGGTGGAGCGTGGCTGGAGCACCGAGGCGCGCCCGCACGTTGTGTCGGTGACTGACACTGTGGCCAAAGACCACGTTGTGGACGGCAAGGTTCCCGTCGGCGGCATTGCCTGGGCAGGAGATCGGGGCATCCAGAAGGTGGAGTTGCAGGTGGACGACGGGGAGTGGGAGGAGGCAATCCTGCGCACGCCACCGCTCAGTTCGCTGACGTGGGTGCAGTGGCGCTACGACTGGCCCGTGGTCCCGGGTCGTCACACCTTTCGCGTCCGCGCCACCGACGGCACCGGCGCGCTCCAAATCGAGGAGAAGCGCGACGTTCGCCCTGACGGGGCGACGGGCTACCATTCGGTGACGGTGGTGATTTAGGTCGGCGGCGACTCTCCCTCCATTTTGTGTTCGCCGCAGCCCTCTCGCCAGGTGCGTCCGTCGCGGGCCATCAACTCGTCCGCTTCGGTCGGTCCCCAACTGCCCGGCTCGTAGATTGCCAGGGGCGGCGCGTCCGGCGACTCCCAGCTCTGCACCACCGAGTCTATCAGCCGCCAGGCCATCTCGATCCCGTCACTGCGGGCGAAGAGAGAGGCGTCGCCGTTCAGCGCGTCCAGGAGCAATCGCTCGTAGGCGTCGGGCAGGGCCTCGTCGCCGAAGGAGGAGCGGTAGTGGAATTCCATGTCCACCGAGCGCATCTCCTGGGCGGAGTCGGGCACTTTGGTCTGGAACTTGAGGTGGATGCCCTCGTCGGGCTGGATGCACAGGGAGAGGATGTTGGGCGTCAGGCGGTAGCCCGGCGGCAGGTCGAACATCACGTGGGGCGGGCGCTGGAATTCGATCACGATCTCGGTGGACTTTTGGGTCAGTGCTTTGCCAGAACGCAGGTAAAAGGGCACGCCTTGCCAGCGCCAGTTGTCTATGAATAGTTTGAGCGCGGCGTAGGTGGGGGTGCGCGAGTCGGGGGCGACGCGGGGGGCCTCGCAATAGCCCCGATATTGGGCACACACGGTGTCTTCCGGGGTGATAGGCCGGACGGCGCGCAGCACTTTGACCCGCTCGTTGCGCACGGCGTCGGCGTCGAAGGAGGCGGGTGGCTCCATGGCGACCAGGGCCAGCAGTTGCAACAGGTGGTTCTGGAACATGTCGCGCAGGACGCCGGCCTGGTCGTAATAGCCGGCGCGGTGTCCCACGTCTACACTTTCGGCCACGGTGATTTGCACGTGGTCCACGTAGCGACGATTCCACACCGGCTCGAAGATGGTGTTGCCGAAGCGGAAGAACAAGATGTTCTGAGCCGTCTCTTTGCCCAGGTAGTGGTCGATGCGGTAAACCTGATGTTCGTTGAAGACGGCGTGGATGGCACGATTGAGCGACTGGGCCGAGGCCAGGTCGTGCCCAAAAGGCTTTTCGACCACGATGCGCCGCCACAGGACGTCGGCGGAAGCGCCTTCTGCGGTTGATTCGCGGGCTATGTCGAGCGCGCCCAGGCGTTTCACGACCGGCTCGTAAAACGTCGGCGCGGTGGCCAGATAGTACAGCCGATGGGTCGGCCCCCCCTCTATCTCGCGCAGGAAGGCTTGCAGGCCCTCGTAGTCGGCGGGCACGCTGAGGTCCCCCCGGACGTACCACAGGCGTTGGGCGAAGGTCTCCCAGAGGCCGGGGTCGAACGCATCGCCGGCGAATCGCTCCGCGCCAGCGCGCAGCCGGTCGCGGAAATCGTCGTGGCTGTAGGGGCGGCGGGCAAGGCCGACGACGCGCACATTGGCCGGCAGGCGGTTTTTGCGATAAAGATTGAACAGCGCCGGCACCAGCTTGCGCTGCGTCAGGTCGCCCGAGGCCCCAAAGATGACGATGGTGGTGGGGATTGGGTTGGAGTCGGTTTGTTTCATTGAACTCTCCCTCTGAGGGCGCGTAATGTTGGTTTTTCTCTGCCGGGATTGGGGGATGAGGGGATTTGACTTGAGTTTTATTCCCTCATCCCCTCATCCCGGCGGACAAAGTGAATGGATGGTTACGCCAATTTTTTCAGGCCACCGACCACGTCCTTTCCCAGGTGGAAACGGATCACCCGCCGGCCGGCGTCCAGCAGCGCTTGCTTGTCGCCCAGGGCCTGGGCCATTTTGAGCACGCCAAAGGTGATGCCCGATGCCGGACCCTCGGGACGGCGGGACGACTCTGGTGAGCCTGCCTCGTCGGGGATGGGGACGTCCCGTGCGTCGTCGGCGGTGAACTGGACGAAGAGTCCGTTGTTGGCGCCGCCCTTGTGCAGTTGACCAGTGGAGTGCAGGAAGCGTGGCCCATAGCCAACGGTGGTCGCCAACCGGTAGCGGTCGCGCAGCCGGACGCGCAATGCCTGGAGTGCGGCGTCGGTCTCGGCCGTCGGCGCCACGTAGGCCTGGAGGGCGATGTAATCTCCCGGCCGGGCCTGGGCCAGAAATGCCTGCAACGCCTCTGCGGTGAGCGGGGCAGGTTCGTCTTCTGGCAACCTGCCGGTCTTTTGATAGGCGGCGACCATCTCCCGCGCTCGCACTTTGGCGCTTTCCACGTTTGGCTGGTCGAAGGGGTTGATTCCGAGACGGTGGCCGGCCACGGCCGTGGCCATCTCCCACAGGAAGAATTGCCCGCCCAGGTCGTACAGATCGCGCAGGTGGAGACGAATCACCGGATGCCCGGCGTCTTCGAGGGCCTGGATGGCGGCGTCGTGGGTGTCGTCCCCATTCAGCCGCAGGTGGACGAAAAGCCGGTCGTCGCCGTAGACCTCGGGCGGCCCCAGCGGCTCTCCCACCACCGGCAGGATGCCTTTCCCCTCCTTGCCGGTGCTCTCGGCGATGAGTTGTTCCACCCATTCGCCGAAACTGGCGATGGGGGACGAGGTGATGAGCGTGACTTTGTCCCTCGGGCCTCGGGATGCTGCGCGACCTCGCCTCGCTTTCGCCAGTTCGCCCAGGACGGCCCCCAGCCACGCCCCCGGGTTGTCCTCGGCCGTCACGCCCGGCCCACAGCTACGGACCATCGTCAGTGCCCGGTCCAGCAGACGGGGCACGTCCACGCCGACCAGCGCCGCCGGCACCAGCCCAAAGTAGGAAAGCGCCGAATATCTCCCTCCGATGTTTGGATCGTTGAAGAAGACGGCGCGGAAGCGGTAGTGGTCGGCTATGTCGGCCAGCCGGCTGCCGGGGTCGGTGATGGCGATGAAGTGCCTTCCGGCCTCGTCGGAGCTCAATGCATCCGCTGTCCAGTTGTAGAAGAACTTGAAGAAGGAGATGGTCTCTACCGTGCTCCCCGATTTGGTGGACACGATGAAGAGGGTGCGGGTCGGGTCGAGCCGTTCGGCGTGGGCCAACACCGCGTCGGGGGCGGTGCTGTCGAGCACGGCCAGGTAGGGGCGACTCGCCGAGTCGCCCCCACCCGGGCCGAAGGTTTTGCTGAAGACCTCCGGGGCCAGACTGGAGCCGCCCATCCCCAGCAGCAAGGCGTGGGTGTAGCCGGCGTCGCGCACTTCTTCCGCCAGCGATTGCAGGCGGTGGACCTCGTCCATCATCGCTTCGGCGATGTGCAGCCAGCCCAGGCGATTGGTGATCTCGGTGGGGTCTGGCTTCCACACGGTGTGGTCGTGCTCCCAGATGCGGGCTACGATTCGATTCTCGGCCATCTCGGCCAGAGCGGCGTCGACGGCGGTCTGGTACTCGCCCAGGTTGGCGACGCGGGCCAGCAGCCGGTCGCGCTTCTCGGCGATGCTGGCCATCAGCGACTCGAAAGATTTGGCAAAGGCGGCCACTCCGTCGTCCTGCAATTTTTGGGTGATGGCGTCCAGGTCCACGCCGGGTTCGGCTGTCGCACGGGGAGCGACGCTTCGCAAACGGGCCAGTTGAGCGCGGGCTTCTTCCAGGCCGGCTTCCAGGGTCGGCGCGACGGTCCCGTGGTTGAGGAAGGCTTGTAAGGTGGCGGGGGGCACGGTGTTGACGGTGTCCGGCCCGATGAGGTTGTCCACGTACAGCGTGTCGGGGTAAAGAGGGTTTTTGGTGCTGGTGCTGGCCCACAGGGGACGTTGCACCCGCGCGCCTTGAGCCGCCAGCTTCTCCCAGCGAGGGCCGCTGAAGATCTCGCGGAAGCGGGCGTAGGCTACTTTGGCACTGGCAATCGCAATTTTGCCCTGCAGGGGCGATGCATGCGTCGCCCTTACGGTTTCTTCCAGGATGCGGTCCACGGCGGTGTCTATCCGGCTGACGAAGAAGGAAGCGACTGAGGCAACTTTCGACACGTCTCGTCCTGAGTCGGTCGAGGGGCCGCCGGACGCGGCCAGTTTTTCCAACCCGGCGATGTAGGCCTCGGCCACGGCCTCGTAATGAGCCAGGGAGAAGATGAGGGTGACGTTGACGTTGATCCCTTCGCCGATGAGGGTTTCGATGGCCGGGACGCCGGCCGGGGTGGCCGGCACTTTGATCAACACGTTCGGGCGGTCCAGGGCGGCGAAAAGTCGCCGCGCCTCGGCGACTGTGCCCTCCGTGTCGTGGGCCAGCGCCGGGTTGACCTCCAGACTGACGAAGCCGTCGGCTCCGTCGGTCTGCTCGTAGATGGGGCGCAGCAGGTCGGCAGCGCGTCGGATGTCGTCCAGGACCAGCGCCTCGTAGATTTCTTCCACCGATTTCCCCTCGTCCACCAGACGGCGCAAGTCTTCGTCGTAATCGGTGCTGCCGACGATGGCCTTCTCCAAAATGGTTGGGTTGGAGGTGACGCCGCGCACACCTCGGTCGATCAATGCCTGTAGTTCGCCTGAGGTGATGAATGAGCGACGGATGTAGTCGAGCCATATGGATTGACCCAGATTGATCAGGTCTTGCAGGTTTGTCATCGGAGTATCTCCTGTTTCATGATTGTTCCCTTCTCATAGGTATCCAATAATGTTTCTCGAAAGGTGGCTCGAAAGAGAGTCCCAGGCGATGGTAGACCTGCGGCGGGATGCCGATGTCGGCCAGGTAGAGGTCTCCCGGCGCGCGCTGGAGCCCGGTTTTGGGCAGAGCCAGGGTCAGGGTTCGGTCGGGACGTATTACCGGCCCCGGCGATTCCCCTGTGGTGGCGTTGAGTCCCGATGGAACGTCGAGCGAGAGAGTCCGGTCGGCGTGGTGATTGCACAGTTCGATCAATTCGGCGGTCCGGCCCCGGGGCGCGCCGCGCAGCCCGTAGCCGATGAGCGCGTCCACCACGATCTCCGACCGGCGGATCGCTTCCTCGACCTGGGAAGGGGAGAGCGGCTGCAATCCCGCTGCGTGGAGAATCTGCAGTTGGTCCCGCGCGGCCCCGGTCAGCGTCTCGGCTTCCCGGTCCAGGGCTATCCAAACGGTGATGCCTCGGTTGTGCAGATGCCGCCCGCAGCAGAGCCCGCCGCCGCCGTTGCCCCCCGATCCTGCCAGAATCACGACCTCTCCTGGGGCCCCGTCGAGCACGTCCAGCACGTTATGCGCCAGGCTCCGGCCGGCGTTTTCCATCATTTGCAGGATGCCCAAACCGAATTCCTCCACCGCGATGCGGTCCACCTCTCGCATCTGCTCGGCGGTGATGGCCGGGACCACGACTCCATCTTCGGTTCGGAATATCACCCTATCCTTCACCTCACCCATCCATCGCCATAAGGGGGCGCTCAGGTCATCGTTGGGCATAAGTTTACCACATCTTTCGTACTTGTTCTAATGGGCCGAAATGTTTTGTGAGCGAAGCAGCGAGCGGTAGTCTTCCTCTTTGCGTGTTGGCGGCGAGAGGAGGCAAGGCCCTCACCCACCCCCGCCTTCGGGCACCCCCTCCCTCTCCCAATTTGGGAGAGAGAGGGGGTTGGGGGGAGGGAGAGGGCAAGCCCTCGCGCTCCCAAACATCATCAACGCTTAACGGAGAGACTACCGAAAGGAGAGATTAATTATGACCGAGAATCACGACGCCATCGTCGTTTACGGCACTACCTGGTGTCCCGATTGTAAGCGTGCCAAGCAGTTCCTCGGCGAGCAGCGCGTCCATTACCATTGGGTAGACATCGAGCAGGACTCCGAGGCGATGGCCTACGTGGAAGAGATAAACCGGGGCCGGCGCGTTGTCCCTACCATCGTCTTCCCCGACGATTCCATCCTGGTGGAGCCCTCCAACGCCGAACTGGCCGAGAAACTGGGTCTGACCACCAGGGCCGAACGTACCTTCTACGATGTGATCATCGTCGGTGGTGGGCCGGCCGGGTTGACAGCCGCCCTTTACACCGCGCGTGAGGGACTGGACACGTTGGTCATCGAAAAGAGCGTGCCTGGCGGTCAGGCCGGGATCACCCAGGTCATCGACAACTTCCCCGGCTTCGACGAGGGCATCAGCGGCGAGGAGTTCGCCCGGCGGCTGACCAACCAGGCCCGGCGCTTTGGGGTGGAAATCCTTCAGGCCCAGGCAGTAACCGACCTGCGCTGCAACGGCCGGTACCGCGAGGTGTTGACCGCCGACGGCAGTTGCTACGCTGCCCCGGCCGCGCTCGTTGCCACCGGCGCTCGCTATCGCCGCCTGGATGTGCCCGGCGAAGAGGAGCTCATCGGCGTCAACATTCACTTCTGCGCCACCTGCGACGGAGCCTTTTACAAGGACAAGGAAGTGTTGGTCATCGGTAGTGGCAACAGTGGCTTCGAGGAGGGATTGTTCCTGACCCGGTTTGCCACCCACGTGACCATCGTCGGACACAGTCCGCAGGTCAAGGCCAGCCGTATCTTGCAGGAGAAAGTGGGCGCACGGGAGGACATGACCGTCGTCACCAACCACGCTGTGCAGGAGTTTGTCGTGGCCGATGGGCGGATGAGTGGGGTGAAAGTGCAGGACCGGGCGACAGGCCAGGTGAAGGAATGGCACCCAGATGGGGTCTTTGCCTTCGTCGGCATGAGTCCCAACAGCGGCTTCTTGCCACCGGAGATTGAACGGGATCGCCTGGGCTTCGTCGTCACCGACGGGACGTTGCAAACCACCGTCCGGGGCGTGTTCGCGGCCGGCGACGTGCGGGCCGGGGCCACGGCTCAGGCAGCGTCGGCGGCGGGCGAAGGTGCCACGGCAGCGCTGATGATGCGGCAATATCTGGAGTCTCGGTAGATCGTTTCGTCAAGCCGGTCGAATCCCCGCTCCCGTCGGGTCACAGACCCGACGGGAGCGGGGAGGGAATACCCCCCGGCCTGGGTCCTGGGTCTAAAGATTGACTTTTGCCTTAAAACTCGGTACAATCAAACCGTGATCTTTTTCATCTGAAACGAAGGGACCGTGGCGCACAGCATACTCGTTGTAGACGGCGATCAGGCCTTCGCCACCATTCTCAAAGAAGGCCTGGAAGCAACTGGCGATTATCAGATAACACTGACGCACGAGGGGAGCGATGCCCTCGAATCGGTCGTGGAGCAGTCCTTTGACATGGTGATTGTGGACATGGGGCTGCAAGACGTCAAACCGGCCACGCTGGTCAAGGCGATTCGAGAGGCCAAACCCTCGATGCGTCTGATGCTTATCCCTCTCTTTGGCCAGCAAATCCCTGATGAGTTGGAAGGGCTTGAGATACAGGGGATTTTGCCCAAGCCCTTCTTCGTTGGTGATTTGCCGAACATCGTGGGCAAAGCGATGGCCGCCGACGTGCCCTCCTCGCCCATGATGCCCTCACCGCCTGAATTGAAGGTCGCCGTGCCGGCCCGGCCCAGCGCGGCCCCTGCCAGGGGAGCGCCGGCCAGCCAGCCCGCTGTCGAGGAGCCTCCCCCGCCCCCTGCACCGGAAGCCCCGCCAGTCGAGGCGCAGACCTTCTCGCAAGAGACTCTGGCCAGATTGCAAGCCAAAGATCGACAGATTGTGCAGCTTCTCAAGAGTCTCAACCGCGAGGTGCGGGCAGAATCTATCATGGTGACCCTGGGCGCGCAACTCGTCGCTTTTGCCGGCCTGTTGAGTCAGGAGCAGGCGGCCAAGCTGGCCAGATTGGTGGCCGAGAGCACCGACGCTGCTGCCCAGGCCGCAGCCTTTTTGGGCGAGCCCGCCGGACGCTTTGAGCAAAGTCTGCACGAAGGGGCCGAATATCGTCTGTATTCCCTGAGTTTGGCCGAGGGACTGGTGCTTTCGCTGGCGCTGAGCTCCAACACCCCGCTGGGCGCTCTTCGCTACCATACCCGGCAAACGGCCGAGGAGCTATTAGAGCTCCTGACCTGAACATTCCCCCTCCCTGCCAGGGCTATGCATTACCCACATGTCGTTCCGGCCGCTTTTTGCTGCGAATAAATCCGCAGCCTAATAGCTAAAGTCGGCTCAAGCCGACTGCTCCTCCCCCGATTCTGGGCAAAGACAGCACGTTTCAACGTGCTTGGGCT
>JAJRXB010000242.1 GCA_024276515.1 Chloroflexota bacterium | reverse complement strand
TTTTTAGCCCGCTAGCCCGCGTAGGCGGGTTTTGCGGCCGAAGGCCCTGTAGGGGCGACTTCAGTCGCTGAGGAGCTTCGCCGGGGATGCCTCACTGTTGACCTGATCCGATCCTTCGAGTATTGATGATACACTGTCTCGGAAGAAAAATCAAGCCTCATCGGGAAATTATGTGCTGGAAGCTTCGATCCGTACTCGGGTGCCCTGCGGCACAGCGCGAAATTGCGTGGCATCGCCCAACACACGCCCCAGAATGTTGACGGGGCTGTACGCGCGGGGGCGTTCGCCGGTGCTGACCGGGGTGGGGCCGAAGAAGATGCAAAAGGCGCGGCCCACCGGCCAGTAGCCCAATTCCCCGACTTCGACTTCGGCCCGGGCGTCTGGCTCCTGGCCGACCACCACCGGGATCTCGAAGTAGATTTCGTCGCCCCACGTGTTGACCGTACTTTCGATGGGCAATGCTTCCCATATCTGTTGGGCTGTGGGACCCTCGTTCAGTTCGGCCGGCATCGAGACATCGCCGGCCACGATGATAATCTGGTTCATAATGCCACCTCGCTTCTCTGCTCGTGTATCGTTCGCTCGACGAAGGCCGCGAACGTGGTGGGTGGACGGCCCAGCAACCAACTCAACACGTTCGGGTTGCCCCAGAATCCGCAGCGCTCGTAGTAGCGGAACATTTTGATCAGGGTCTCGATAGGGTAATCGCCCAACCCCCTCGCTCGCGCTCCCTGTTCCCATTCTGCCGGCGGTATCACCTCGGCGCGGACCGGTCGGCCCAGGACACGGCCCAGAATGGCGGCGACTTCGGTCTGGGTCAACACTTCGCTGCCGGCCAGCTCGTACGTGGCCCCCTGGTGTCCCGGCTCGGTGAGCACCGTCGCGGCGACCTCGGCCACGTCCTCCAGGTCCACCATGCCCAGCCGGGTCTCCGTGGCGTAGGGCACGCGGTAGACTCCCTGCTCCACGATTTGGTCCCAACCGGCCAGCACATTTTGCATATAGGCTGCCGGTTGCAGGATGGTGTAGGGCAGGTCGGCCTCGAAGAGGTGTTCTTCCACCCGCAATTTCTGCCAGTGATGGGGCATCGCCTCCGTCTGGGGGTGGAGCACCGAATGGTAGACGAAGTGCGCCATCCCCGCCGACCGGGCGGCGGCGATGACCAGTTGGCCGATGGCCAGTTCGTCGGGGCTCATGTTGGGGCAGATGTGGTAAACCGCCCGGACGCCCCGGACGGCCCCCGCCATCGTCGCCCGGAGGCGCATATCCCCGACGACGACTTCTTGCACACCCAGGCTTTTCAGCGGCCGGACCTGCTCCGGGCGGCGGACCAGCCCGCGGACGGCCATCCCGCGAGCGACCAACGCCCGGACGACGGCCCGCCCGGTTTTGCCGGCTGTGCCTGTCACCAGAATCATAGGCGTCTCTCCACTACGAGAATGGTATTGCTCAGTATGTTGAGAAAACTGAGGAGCCAGCATCCCCAGATGCCTCACTCCCCGGCAATCTCCCTCTTGCGTGTTGGTGGCGAGGGGAAGCGGCACCCTCACCCACTACCGCTGTTTGACTCGCGCATCAAGGTGACAGTCACTTTTGGCACCATGATTGGGTTACAACTTACGAAACCACCTCGTTTTCGTGCCATTTCAAGTGACTGTCACCGGCTTTTGGCGCGCACCCTTGCCCGACGACTGCGACGTTGGGCCTGCCGTCCGTCCGTCGATGGTTCTGCGATTTCGGGTGGCAACAGGCCCTTCAGGTGGGGGAAGGGATCGGTGGCGTGGGGGAAGTCGATGGCTGCCACGAACTCATTTTGAAACTCCATCTCGATGGCAGTCTCCACGTAGTCTATCCAGCGGGCGACTTCGCGGGCCTCGCGGCGTTTGGCCCGACTGAGCAGGGCGATGCGCGCGCCGTCGCCGGCGGCGTTGCCCACGGCGTACACGTTCGCCAGGTCGCAATCGGGGAAGAGACCGATGAGCATGGCGTGCTCTTTGCTGATGGTGTTGCCGAAGGCCCCGGCCAAAATCACCCGGTCCAGCCGGTCCACGCCCCGGCGGGCCATCAGCAGCTTGGCCCCGGCGTAGAGGGCGGCTTTGGCCAGTTGCACCGCCCGGATGTCGTTTTGGGTGATGACGATCTCGTGGCCGGTGCTGGTCTGGTCGGCGGTGGCGAGGACGTATTCGCCCACCCGCTCGGTGGGGCGGAAGTTGGGCGACGGCGTGTCGAGGTTGAATTTGCCGCTGGGCAGCACGATGCCCCGGGCGAAGAGTTCGGCCACCACTTCGATGATGCCGGAGCCGCAGATGCCGGCGGCCTGGATATCGCCGGCGGGCAGCTCGTCGCTCCAACGTTCCTGGCCGATGACGCGGAAGCGGGGGGTGAGTGTCTCCGGGTGGATGCGCACCCGCTCGATGGCGCCGGGGGCGGCCCGCATGCCGTGGGTGATCTGCGCCCCCTCGAAGGCCGGGCCGGTGGGACTGCTGGCCGAGAGCAGGTGCTCCCGGTTCCCCAGCAGAATCTCGCCGTTGGTGCCGATGTCAATCACCAGGACGATCTCTTCCTGGCGATGAGGCTCCTCGGCCAGCAACACGCCCACGTTGTCGGCGCCCACGTAGCCGGCCTCGCAGGGGAGCACGTGGACCCGGGCGCAGCGGTTGACCGCCGTCAGCCCCAGGTCACGGGCTTTGACGTCCACCGGGTCGTAGGTAGCCAGGGTGAAGGGCGCACTCCCGATGTGGACGGGCGAGATGTTGAGGGCGACGTGGTGCATCACCGTGTTGCCCACCAGGGCCACGTCGGTGATGTCGTCGGGGGAGAGGCCGGCGCTGCGGGTGGTGCGCGTCGCCAGCTTGTTCAGCCCCTCGACGATGGCGGCGTTGAGTCGCGCCAGCCCGTCTTCGTGGCTTTGGACGTAGCTGATGCGGCTCAGAATGTCCTCGCCAAAGGGGACCTGGGGGTTCATCATCGCCTCGGTGGCCAGCACGGCCCCGGTGCGCAGGTCGCACAGGTGGGCGACCACGGTGGTGGTGCCGATGTCCACCGCCAGGCCGTAGACCCCCTCGGCATAGCCCGGCTGAACCCGGACCACCTCCCGGTCGTCCCACACGCTGACGGTGACGCGCCACTTCCCCTCCCGCTGCACGTCCTGGAGCGTTTGCAGCGCGGGCAGGTCAATGCGGAGATCGGTCAGGCCGAAGCGGTCGCGCAGGGCGGCCTGCAAAAGCTCCCAATCGCCCCGCTCGTCGCCCAGCGTGGAAGGCGTTACATTGACATAATATTGTCGAATCGCCGGGTCCAACTCGATGACCCGCTCGGTGGCGCTCTTGCGGATGATTTGTTTGCGGGCCTGGCTCTCCTCCGGCACGGTGACCACCAGGGGACCCTGCACGCGGGCGGCACAACTCAGGCGGGTGGCGGCGTCGCCGATTTTGCGCCGTTCCCAGTAGGCGCGTTCGGCGTCGCCCATCGGCGACAGGTGGTCGGGCGACGACCGGACGCCGTATTTTTGAAACTCCCCCGCCTCGACGCGAATCTTGCACTTGCCGCAAGTCTGCTGTCCGCCGCAGATGCTTTCGATCTCCACGCCCAGATCGCGGGCGGCGTCGAGCAGGGTGGTCCCTTCGGCGACTTCGCCGCGTCGCCCCGAAGGCTGAAAGATGACCAAATGGTTGGGTGGGTTGGGCATTAGCTTCTCCATATCAAGATGTTGGCTGTGGAGGTACTTTCGTTATTTCAGTTGGGTGTGTTTCAAATGAGACGATAAAGCGACTGAAGTCGCCCCTGAAGGCTCCAGGCCGAGCGTCGGCCTGCGCCGACGCCGGCGGCCACGGAGAGGTGGCCGCTTGGCCGCCAGGCCTCCAGGAGCGGTTTCAACCGCCTTGTGCTATTGAGATGAAACACACCCATTTCAGTTTCCTTGACGAATAGATGCGGTTATGATACACTGCCACCAGCCCTCCAGGGATAAAGCTCGATGAAAACCACCACTTACTTTGATGCCAGTGTGATGAAGCGCCGACCGTACCTGAAAGCAGAGTGGATTGAGCATGTTCTCAAGCACCCCATCCGAACTGAGGTGCAATCTAACGGGCGTATTCGCCGTTGGGCTTACATTCCTGAGCTCGACAGATACCTTCGCGTTGTCACCGAGCCGGATGGTGAAACCGTCCATAATGCCTTTCCGGATCGCCGCTTCAAGCCGTGAGGCAGGAGCCAGAGTATGATCTTCCGTTATTACCCCGATACAGATATGCTTTACATTGAGCTGGTTGATAGAATAAGTACCGAGTCAGAAGAAGTCGCTCCCAACATTGTGCTTGACTTCGATGAAAACAATCAGGTCATTGGCATCGAGATCGAGGATGCCAGTCGGTTTGTAGACTTATCACGCCTCGAAGTCTCAGCCCTCCCCATTGCCAACTTGATCCTCGAGAACAGAATGCCAGTGGAAACGTAATCAACGGGTGTTCTCGTCAACCGGTCCAGGTAACGCTATCTGACCACCAGGGCACGCCTTAAAACAAAAGGATAATGGCCACGCCGCCGATGGCTATCGCCGTGCCGACGACGGTTTGCAGACTGATTCGGTCTTTGAAAATCCACCAGGACGGCAAGAGCACGAACACCGGCGGCAGGGCCATCAGCGTGGCGGCGATGCCGACTCGGGTCAGCTTCACCGCCACCAGCGACAGCCACACGCCCAGGAACGGTCCGACGATGGCACCCCCCAGAATGGACAGGCTGGCTCGTCGGTCGGTCAGGGCGCGGAGGGTGTGCCCCCCTTTCCCTCGGAGCAGGGTGTAGGACCACATCACCGTCACCGCCACCAGCATTCGAATCAGGTTGGCCGAGAGGGGGGCAAAATCGCCGGCCATCCCCTTTTTGGAGGCGACCAGTCCCAACGCCTGGCCCATCGCCCCGCCGATCCCCGCCAGGACCCCCAGCCAATAATGCCGCCGGTCCGATGGGGCCTCGTTGGCGTTTCCTCGTTCCGATACCACCCAGACGATGCCCCCCACCGTCAACCCCACGGCAACCGTCTCGATGGCGTTCAGCCTCTCGCCCAGAAAGACCCAACCCAGGGCCGTGCTGATGATCGGCACCAGCGACATCAGCAGCATCGAGCGGCGCGGCCCGATCCACACGAAGGCCTGGAACAGGAGGGCATCGCCCAGCACCAGGCCAATTATACCCGACAATCCCAGCCAAAACCAACGGTAGAGTCCGGCCTGAGCCGGCAACCATTGTCCCTGCACCAGAAGGTGGGTGACGGACAGGAAGACGACGGCCAGAACCAGTCGAACCCGATTGACGGTGATGGACCCTACCCGCCGTCCGGCGATGGTGAAAAAGATGGAAGTGAACGTCCAGCAGACCGACGTCCCCAGGGCAGCGATTTCGCCGAGGTAGCTGTTCAATTACGTTGTTCCTCTCTGGGCCACAATCATAGAGGGCCGTTTCTGGCGGAGTTTTTCAGCGGCCGGCGTGGAGCGTTCGCATTATAAGGGATGAGCAGGGGGATTGTCAAAGAGGTGAAATACAAAAAAACAACGTAACTGCTCAGGCTACCAGAGAGAATGGCGGTTGCCTGTCCTGGCCAGATACCCTTACGGGCACAGGTACCCTTACGGGCACAGGTACCCTTACGGGCACAGGTACCCTTACGGGCACAGGTACCCTTACGGGCACAGGTACCCTTACGGGCACAGGTACCCTTACGG